>NZ_JACGVS010000056.1:0-1640 GCF_014077345.1 Colwellia sp. BRX8-4 | reverse complement strand
TGGTAACACGACAGAATTCATTGAGCAGATGTCTTGGTTTCGGCTAAGCATCACAAACGATTTTTTAATTGAAGAGTTTGATCATGGCTCAGATTGAACGCTGGCGGCAGGCTTAACACATGCAAGTCGAGCGGTAACAGAGAGTAGCTTGCTACTTTGCTGACGAGCGGCGGACGGGTGAGTAATGCTTGGGAATATGCCATATGGTGGGGGACAACAGTTGGAAACGACTGCTAATACCGCATAACGTCTACGGACCAAAGAGGGGGATTCTTCGGAACCTCTTGCCATTTGATTAGCCCAAGTGAGATTAGCTAGTTGGTGAGGTAATGGCTCACCAAGGCGACGATCTCTAGCTGGTTTGAGAGGATGATCAGCCACACTGGGACTGAGACACGGCCCAGACTCCTACGGGAGGCAGCAGTGGGGAATATTGCACAATGGGCGAAAGCCTGATGCAGCCATGCCGCGTGTGTGAAGAAGGCCTTCGGGTTGTAAAGCACTTTCAGTTGTGAGGAAAGGTGGGTAGTTAATAGCTGCTCGCTGTGACGTTAGCAACAGAAGAAGCACCGGCTAACTCCGTGCCAGCAGCCGCGGTAATACGGAGGGTGCGAGCGTTAATCGGAATTACTGGGCGTAAAGCGTGCGTAGGCGGTTTGTTAAGCAAGATGTGAAAGCCCAGGGCTCAACCTTGGAACTGCATTTTGAACTGGCAAACTAGAGTACTGTAGAGGGTGGTGGAATTTCCAGTGTAGCGGTGAAATGCGTAGAGATTGGAAGGAACATCAGTGGCGAAGGCGGCCACCTGGACAGATACTGACGCTGAGGCACGAAAGCGTGGGGAGCAAACAGGATTAGATACCCTGGTAGTCCACGCCGTAAACGATGTCAACTAGCTGTCTGTGGACTTGATCCGTGGGTAGCGGAGCTAACGCATTAAGTTGACCGCCTGGGGAGTACGGCCGCAAGGTTAAAACTCAAATGAATTGACGGGGGCCCGCACAAGCGGTGGAGCATGTGGTTTAATTCGATGCAACGCGAAGAACCTTACCATCCCTTGACATCCACAGAAGAGACTAGAGATAGACTTGTGCCTTCGGGAACTGTGAGACAGGTGCTGCATGGCTGTCGTCAGCTCGTGTTGTGAAATGTTGGGTTAAGTCCCGCAACGAGCGCAACCCCTATCCTTATTTGCCAGCGCGTTATGGCGGGAACTCTAAGGAGACTGCCGGTGATAAACCGGAGGAAGGTGGGGACGACGTCAAGTCATCATGGCCCTTACGGGATGGGCTACACACGTGCTACAATGGCAAGTACAGAGGGCAGCAATACCGCGAGGTGGAGCGAATCCCACAAAGCTTGTCGTAGTCCGGATTGGAGTCTGCAACTCGACTCCATGAAGTCGGAATCGCTAGTAATCGTAGATCAGAATGCTACGGTGAATACGTTCCCGGGCCTTGTACACACCGCCCGTCACACCATGGGAGTGGGATGCAAAAGAAGTGGCTAGTTTAACCTTCGGGAGGACGGTCACCACTTTGTGTTTCATGACTGGGGTGAAGTCGTAACAAGGTAACCCTAGGGGAACCTGGGGTTGGATCACCTCCTTATCTTGAAGTAAAAACAGTTTAATGGAAACT
>NZ_JACGVS010000103.1:0-204 GCF_014077345.1 Colwellia sp. BRX8-4 | reverse complement strand
AACAAGGTAACCCTAGGGGAACCTGGGGTTGGATCACCTCCTTATCTTGAAGTAAAAACAGTTTAATGGAAACTCTTGAGTTTCACGAGTGTCTACACAAATTACATGATAACAAATTAGAAGAATCCCGATGGGGCTATAGCTCAGCTGGGAGAGCGCCTGCCTTGCACGCAGGAGGTCTGCAGTTCGATCCTGCATAGCTCC
>NZ_JACGVS010000101.1:0-206 GCF_014077345.1 Colwellia sp. BRX8-4 | reverse complement strand
TTCTTAACGCGCATTCGGTTAAAAACGTGGTTTAAAAAACCAAATTAATATTCACTCACCAGATACTGAAACACGTTCAGCATGACGAAAGTAAACCTTAATTTGGTCTTTTCTTTAATGAAGAATCATAATGGTCTCTTATATTATACAAGGCAGTTTGTAGCGTCGTGTAGTTTACTACACAAGCTGCGAACTAACGCGGTAGA
>NZ_JACGVS010000081.1:0-262 GCF_014077345.1 Colwellia sp. BRX8-4 | reverse complement strand
ATGACGAAAGTAAACCTTAATTTGGTCTTTTCTTTAATGAAGAATCATAATGGTCTCTTATATTATACAAGGCAGTTTGTAGCGTCGTGTAGTTTACTACACAAGCTGCGAACTAACGCGGTAGAATTTAAGATGGTGGAGCTATGCAGGATCGAACTGCAGACCTCCTGCGTGCAAGGCAGGCGCTCTCCCAGCTGAGCTATAGCCCCATCGGGATTCTTCTAATTTGTTATCATGTAATTTGTGTAGACACTCGTGAAAC
>NZ_JACGVS010000071.1:0-314 GCF_014077345.1 Colwellia sp. BRX8-4 | reverse complement strand
CTGATGTGAAGTCTTGACAGTATATTTGCGGTTTTGTTATCGATAGCGCCTCGTTTGTCTGCTCTTATTACGCGACCTGTTTCATCTACAAGGGTTAAATAGTCCTTCAAGCTAAAGCGGATACCGGAGGTTTTCTCTTGCTGTTCATGGCCCGTAAAAGGTAATAACGTTGTCGGTTGCTCTCCGATAATGGCTGCTTTGATACGCAGTTGAATACTGGTAAAATTCGATTGCTCAGGTGTTGGAGCAATGCCCGCACGCACTGGATTTAAATCTACATAAGCCATACAAGCAAGTAATGCCCCTTCATCGAG
>NZ_JACGVS010000073.1:0-310 GCF_014077345.1 Colwellia sp. BRX8-4 | reverse complement strand
ATGGCTGCTTTGATACGCAGTTGAATACTGGTAAAATTCGATTGCTCAGGTGTTGGAGCAATGCCCGCACGCACTGGATTTAAATCTACATAAGCCATACAAGCAAGTAATGCCCCTTCATCGAGTAGCGCTTGTGATTTAAAGCGTCCTTCCCAAAAGTGCCCCGTGCATTTATCTTCTTTATTGGCTTGTCGAGCAATAGGCTCGTTTAATGCCCGCATAAACCAACTGATATCGATTAAACGCTGTTTATAGACCTGTGCTGTTTCTTCAACCATTTCCATTTCGAATGGAGTTAATGTAGTTAATG
>NZ_JACGVS010000093.1:0-240 GCF_014077345.1 Colwellia sp. BRX8-4 | reverse complement strand
CACAGTGCTATTGTCGCTAGACAAAAAGGTTACAATCTTGAAAGCTGTTGCTCGCTAGAGCTATAAATATAAAAGCGTTTTCTTATTCAATTCATTACAGTGCGTGAAGTTATTCTGTCAGTCTTTTACAAACACTTCGCAGTAAAACTACTTGGGTGTTGTATGGTTAAGCCTCACGGGCAATTAGTATCAGTTAGCTCAAGACCTCGCAGTCCTTACACACCTGACCTATCAACGTTG
>NZ_JACGVS010000069.1:0-333 GCF_014077345.1 Colwellia sp. BRX8-4 | reverse complement strand
GTAAAGTAGTTAACTTAACGTTTTATAGATAAGGTTTGAATCTTCGAAAAGAAACTTCAAATTAAATTAAATAAAACGTTGACATCAAAACTGAGAAGCGTATCATGCGCATCTCGCTTCAGGCAAGGCCTGCAGCAACGGAGCAACGCTCCAAAGGTATAAACGAATGGGTTTTATATCTAACTCTTTACTTTAAGTAAATGAGTTTTTCTTTAACAATTAGTTATCATGCAATTTGTGTGGACACTCACATTACATTGATTTTACATAGTCGGTTCTTAATTCTCTAACGAGAGGCAAGGAAAGACGTAAAACAGTTTAATAATGATGTCA
>NZ_JACGVS010000051.1:0-2367 GCF_014077345.1 Colwellia sp. BRX8-4 | reverse complement strand
GTAAGCGCGTAATTAGCCCCACATACCAATATTAATCGAGCCTGCGCATAATTATCTTAGTAAATTAACATGAGGTAATTATGAATAAACAGCAAAAAATCAAACACTGGCAAAACATTTTTGAACAGCAAGAACGAAGTGGCTTAACTATCATTGAATTTTGCCGTGACAACAAGATTAATGTGTCCACCTTTTATGCGTGGCGTCACCGCCTATCAGATAAAGCTGCACCAGTAAAACAGCAACAGGTGATCCCGTTTGTTATTCATGAACAGCCTTTTACACAATCTTCCATGATTAAACTCACCACGCCCAGTGGCTACCAATTAGATTTTGAGTCAACCTTAAGTCATCATAGCTTAACGCAATTATTGAGTGTGTTGTAATGCACTCTCCTAGCCAAGTCTACTTGGTCACGGGTTTTACTGACATGAGAAAATCAATCAATGGTCTTAGCATTATTGTCAGCGATACTTTATCACTCGATCCTTTGAGCCAAGCTTGGTTTGTTTTTTGTAATAAACAGCGCGATAAATTAAAAATATTATTTTGGGATACTAATGGTTTTTGGCTTTATTATCGTCGCTTAGAGCAAGGACGGTTTCAATGGCCAAAATACGGCGAAGCGTGTGCTGCAATAAGCATTGAGCAACGGCAACTTCAATGGTTATTATCAGGCTTACCTGTGACGAGCCAGACTCGGCATTCAACATTATCAGGTTTGTCTGTGATATAACCCATTACGATCACTTTTCCCCTCTTGTACGATCTTGCCAGTGTGTCATGCTATAAAAATGACAGATGACACACAACTCCTCACCCTGCAAAATCAACTTGCCCAAATGCAAGCGCAGATTGATGCTTTAGAAACAGAAAAA
Source organism: Colwellia sp. BRX8-4 (assembly GCF_014077345.1). Lineage (NCBI taxonomy): Bacteria > Pseudomonadati > Pseudomonadota > Gammaproteobacteria > Alteromonadales > Colwelliaceae > Colwellia > Colwellia sp. BRX8-4. The sequence continues at coordinate 1,489 of NZ_JACGVS010000051.1, read as the reverse complement.
CAGTCTTGGCAAACAGAAAAAGAAGCGTTCAAAGAAGATAAAGTCGAAATGCAAACGCGTATTGACCATCTACTTGCCGAATTAAAGTTAAGTAAGTCACAAAAGTACGGTCGAAAAAGTGAAAAAGCCCCCCGAGGCACCTTCAATGAAGCCGAGCAACATAAAACGAATGAGCCTCCTAAACATCATAAAAAAGGTAAACAATCGCTAGCCGAGCACTTTGAGCGAGAAGAGGTTGCGCACACCTTAACCGAGTTAGCTTGTACGTGTTGCGGTGAACAAATGCACCACTGTGGTAGTGAAGATAGCGAACAAATTAAAATCATTCCGGCCAAAATCAGTGTGATAAAACACAAGCAATTTAAATACGCTTGCCGGCACTGTGAGCATGAAGCGCTAACGAGTAAAATCATCACGGCCCCTAAACCCGCCCAGCCAATTCCTGGCAGCATGGCGAGTCCCGAAGCCTTATCGGCAGTCGTTACCGCTAAATACTGCGATGCACTACCACTTTATCGTTTAGTTGATATTTTTGAACGCGGTGGTTTACGCATATCCAGAGGAACGCTAGCCAATTGGTGCATTAAAGCTGGCAACCTCATTAAGCCATTAGTGAAAGCAATGCAGGCTCACTTGCTTGGTGAGCACAGCTTATGCGCGGATGAAACACGTGTACAAGTTCTAGATGAAGGTGAAAACCCAAGTAGCAATTCACAAATGTGGGTCTATCGCAGTAATGAAGTCAGTAAACAGCCTGTGGTTATTTACGACTATCAAGCAGGTCGTAGTCGTGCTTGTGCAGAAATATTCCTCGACGGTTATCAAGGATATTTACAATGCGATGGTTACAGTGTTTATGACGGTATTGAAGGCGTTATTCCTGTGGGCTGTTGGGCACACGCCAGACGTAAATATGATGAAGCCTTAAAAGCAGAGTCGAAAAATAAAGGTCGTGCCCATAAAGCCATTAGCTTTATCAGTCAATTATACAAACTAGAAACACAAGCCAAAAACAAAAAACTATCCCCACAAGCGCGTTATCGACTACGACAAGAAAAAGCCCTACCAATTTTAATGCAATTTAAAGCATGGCTTGATGAAGCCAGTGATAAAGTGACTGGGGGGAGTTATATTGGCAAAGCGATAAAATACAATCTCAACCAGTGGCATAAACTGATTAGATACATTGAAGATGGTCATTTAGGGATTGATAACAATATTACAGAACGAGATATCCGGCCGTTTACAACTGGCAGGAAAAACTGGTTATTTTCAAAATCAGTCAATGGTGCACAGGCAAGTGCGACACTTTATAGTATCGTCATGACGTGCCGAGCCAATGACATTAACCCCTATTATTACTTCCAGTATTTATTCAAAACATTGCCCGCACGTCAAAGTGACGATGATGATTTAACAGATTTAATGCCGTGGAATGTGCAGCTAGACTTCGATTATAGCTAAGCGCACTGCTTAATTGTGCGCTTAC
>NZ_JACGVS010000084.1:0-260 GCF_014077345.1 Colwellia sp. BRX8-4 | reverse complement strand
AAATGTCTAGAATGCGCTCCAGTTCCAAGGGGTTCAGTCAAAACGAACCACGAAAGAGCTGTTTTGATAAGTTATCTACATCACTTTAGAGTAAAGTAGTTAACTTAACGTTTTATAGATAAGGTTTGAATCTTCGAAAAGAACTTCAAATTAAATTAAATAAAACGTTGACATCGAAACTAGAGTGCGTAGAATACGCATCTCGCTTCAGGCAAGGCCTGCAGCAACGAAGCAAAGCGAATGAGATTTTGTTTCGGTTA
>NZ_JACGVS010000095.1:0-228 GCF_014077345.1 Colwellia sp. BRX8-4 | reverse complement strand
TCAAACTCTTCAATTAAAAAATCGTTTGTGATGCTTAGCCGAAACCAAGACATCTGCTCAATGAATTCTGTCGTGTTACCAACAACTCTTAAAAGAGAAGTGATAACTACATAAAACGTACTAATCAAATTAATGATTAATACTTAATCTGTGTGACATCATTATTAAACTGTTTTACGTCTTTCCTTGCCTCTCGTTAGAGAATTAAGAACCGACTATGTAAAATCA
>NZ_JACGVS010000070.1:0-319 GCF_014077345.1 Colwellia sp. BRX8-4 | reverse complement strand
AATGGTTGAAGAAACAGCACAGGTCTATAAACAGCGCTTAATCGATATCAGTTGGTTTATGCGGGCATTAAACGAGCCTATTGCTCGACAAGCCAATAAAGAAGATAAATGCACGGGGCACTTTTGGGAAGGACGCTTTAAATCTCAAGCCCTGCTCGATGAAGGGGCATTACTTGCTTGTATGGCTTATGTAGATTTAAATCCAGTACGTGCAGGCATTGCTCCAACACCTGAGCAATCGAGTTTTACCAGTATTCAACTGCGTATCAAAGCAGCCATTATCGGAGAGCAACCGACAACGTTATTACCTTTTACGGGC
>NZ_JACGVS010000079.1:0-274 GCF_014077345.1 Colwellia sp. BRX8-4 | reverse complement strand
ATTTAAATCCAGTACGTGCAGGCATTGCTCCAACACCTGAGCAATCGAGTTTTACCAGTATTCAACTGCGTATCAAAGCAGCCATTATCGGAGAGCAACCGACAACGTTATTACCTTTTACGGGCAATGAACATCAAGAGAAAACCTCAGGTATCCGCTTTAGCTTGAAGGACTATTTAACCCTTGTAGATGAAACAGGTCGCGTAATAAGAGCAGACAAACGAGGCGCTATCGATAACAAAACCGCAAATATACTGTCAAGACTTCACATCAG
>NZ_JACGVS010000061.1:0-1121 GCF_014077345.1 Colwellia sp. BRX8-4 | reverse complement strand
ACTAAAATCTGCAATTATGCGATGATTTTAGATACAACACCAGCACCAACAGTACGACCACCTTCACGGATAGCGAAGCGTAAACCTTCATCCATCGCTACTGGGTTGATTAGCTCTACAACAAATTTCAAGTTGTCGCCAGGCATTACCATTTCAACACCTTCAGGAAGCTCTACAGCACCTGTGATATCTGTTGTACGGAAGTAAAACTGTGGACGGTATCCTTTAAAGAATGGTGTATGACGACCACCTTCATCTTTACTTAACACGTATACTTCTGATTCGAATTTTGTATGAGGTGAAATTGAACCAGGCTTACATAATACTTGACCACGTTCAACATCTTCACGCTTAAGACCACGTAAAAGTACACCACAGTTCTCGCCAGCACGACCTTCGTCTAGAAGCTTACGGAACATTTCAACACCAGTACAAGTAGATTTTTGAGTATCACGGATACCAACAACTTCTACTTCTTCACCAATTTTGATGATACCGCGTTCAACACGACCAGTAACAACAGTACCACGACCAGCAATTGAGAATACATCTTCGATAGGCATGATGAATGCTCCGTCGATTGCACGCTCTGGCTCTGGAATGTAGTTATCTAATTGATCAGCAAGTTCGATGATTTTTGCTTCCCACTTTTCGTCGCCTTGAAGAGCGCCTAAAGCTGAACCTTGAATTACCGGTAAATCATCACCTGGGAAGTCATATTCAGAAAGAAGTTCACGAATTTCCATTTCTACTAATTCTAGTAATTCTTCGTCATCTACAACATCACATTTGTTCATGAATACGATGATATATGGAACACCAACCTGACGTGATAACAAGATGTGCTCACGTGTTTGTGGCATAGGACCATCTGTAGCAGCAACTACTAAGATAGCGCCATCCATTTGTGCAGCACCGGTGATCATGTTTTTGATGTAATCGGCGTGACCAGGACAATCTACGTGTGCGTAGTGACGAACTTCTGTATCGTACTCGATGTGAGAAGTATTGATTGTAATACCACGCTCACGCTCTTCAGGAGCATTATCGATTTGTGCGAAATCTTTAACTTCACCACCGTGTACTTTAGTTAATACTGCAGAGATAGCAGCTGTTAAAGT
>NZ_JACGVS010000058.1:0-1379 GCF_014077345.1 Colwellia sp. BRX8-4 | reverse complement strand
TGGCTATTTGCTTATATGGACTCCTCGTATTGTACAAGAAAAAACTTTTAAAATTTTAGATGCGTGCTTATATTCGGGCTCATAATGGGAAGCTATCCCGGCCACTTTGATGTATTCGCACCTTCATGCCTATTCTCCTTCACGACATTCTATATGTTCAGAGCAAAAATCAGGCTATTGAAGGTTGGTCTAACCTTTTTTTAGATCTTTTTTGTAGCAATTTTACGTGTTATTAATTTTTGGTTATTATTAAGCGGCTATTAATACCGGGCTATAATCTGTATTGTTTTTCAATAAAGCATAAGCTGTTCGTGCGTTTTTATTCGCTAAAGCCATTGATGCACAATTAGCACCTCTGCGTTCAATTAAGGCTTTTAGCCACTTTTCTTTTTCAGTTTTTGCGGGCCTATTTTTAAGTTTAGCCACTACCGCTCTTGCCCCTAAAAAAAGACAACTTCGTAGTGGTTTATCACATGAACTTTTTCCGACTGAGCCGAGTTGTATTTTTCCGCCACTACTATGTTGTTTGGGTGTTACACCAATACAAGCAGATACCTGTCTACCACTTTTGAAATGTTCGCCACTGCCTAATTGTATTTTCAACCTCATGGACGTTATAGGACCAACACCTTCAAGTTTCATAAACCTTTTACAATCATTATCTTGCCCAGTTAAGCGTATTAATTCATTATTTAGGGTTTTAAAATCATCTTCTAGGCGAGAATATAACGCCCACATTTTACCTATACTATGCCGCATTGGCATAGGTAGCTGATTTTCAGCGTCTTCTAAAATTTCAGGTATTTGAGCTTTAAAGCTTTTAATACTTTTGTTTATAATAATGCCAAATTCTAACAATAATCCACGTACTTGATTTGATAACTGAAGCTTTTGTTTATCAAGTAAATCTCTCATTTTCCCAACCGATTGCAAACCTTGCTCTTCAGTGGTTAAGACCCTTGCTGGTTTAATGTTGGCAGCTCGAGAGGCAACAGCAATAGCGATGGCATCATTAGCATCTGTCTTTTGTCCTGTTCTAAAGGGCTTAACTTGTTTAGGTGGTATAGGCATGACTTGATGGCCTAAAGATTTAGCAAACCTTGCCCAGTAGTGAGCTCCGCCGCAACTTTCCATAGCAACAAGGGAAATTTTTTGCTTAACGAGCCATTCTTTTAACTTTGCTCGACTCATCGCTTTATTGAAAATAATTTTTCCATTGGGTGTCATAATACAAGCTTGAAAAATATCTTTTGCTAAATCGATAGCGATTACGTTACATTGTGTCATTGTGTGGACTCCTGGTAAAAGTTGATTTGAGTGAATGCTTTTCACTTTATACCGCAAAACTCCCGCGAGGGGGAGGAGTCCATACATCTCCT
>NZ_JACGVS010000072.1:0-310 GCF_014077345.1 Colwellia sp. BRX8-4 | reverse complement strand
CCTGAATTTATTTCAGGATCTCGTATTTCATAGCACAAAGACCAGATACTGAAACGAGTTCAGCATGACGGGCGAAGAAGATAAAGCCCAGATACTGAAACCGTCATGCTGAATTTATTTCAGTACCAGTATGACGGCGGAGAGCACAAAGAGCAGATACTGAATGCACCCCATTCGACATATGACCCCCCATCCGTCATCCTGAATTTATTTCAGGATCTCGTATTTCATAGCACAAAGACCAGATACTGAAACGAGTTCAGCATGACGGGCGAAGAAGATAAAGCCCAGATACTGAAACCGTCATGCT
>NZ_JACGVS010000044.1:0-6782 GCF_014077345.1 Colwellia sp. BRX8-4 | reverse complement strand
GTTATTTTAAGTTTCTTTTCGTGGATCAAGCGTCGAATAATTTCAATACCATTTAATTCGTCGCCATGTACCGCCGCACTCAAAAAAATAGTGGGCCCCGGTTTTTTAGCGCGAATAATATGAACGGGTAAAGAAACGTCGGCATCGGTATATAACTTAGCAACCGGCAACTCTATTTTGCGCTGCTCTCCAGGTAAAATTTCAAATTCACCAATGCGTAATATGTCTGTAGAACTCACTTTCATTATCCTTTGCCACGTGTTTTGGTGTCATGAGGTTTTGCATTTTTTTCTAAAAACTCAAACACCATCCCAGCAACATTTTTGCCTGTCGCTTTTTCGATACCTTCAAGGCCAGGAGATGAATTAACTTCCATGACCATAGGACCATTTTGTGAACGCAGTAAATCGACACCACACATGTTCAAACCCATCGCTTTTGCAGCACTGACAGCAGTATCACGCTCAGCCTTAGATAATTTAACCACTTCAGCAGAGCCGCCACGATGTAAATTAGAACGAAACTCACCTTCAGCGCCTTGACGTTTCATCGCCGCAACCACTTTACCGCCAATCACTAAACAGCGAATATCAGCACCACCGGCTTCTTTAATAAACTCTTGTACCAAAATATTCGCGTTTAAACCCATAAACGCTTCGATAATGGCTTCAGCTGATTTAGCCGTATCGGCTAATACTACGCCTATGCCCTGCGTGCCTTCGAGCAACTTAATAACCACCGGCGCGCCGCCAACATTTTTAATTAAATCTTTGGCATTATCAGGTTTGCTGGCAAAACCCGTTCGCGGTAAACCCAAACCTTTACGCGATAGCAACTGTAATGACCGTAATTTATCGCGTGAGCGGCTGATAGCGACGGACTCATTAATGTTGAAGGTACCCATCATTTCAAATTGTCTTGCCACAGCTGTGCCATAAAAAGTCACAGAGGCGCCAATACGAGGAATAATTGCATCATACTTTGGTAGTTCTTTACCGTGATAACGCACCGATGAACGGCTACTCGTAATGTCCATATAGCAATGCAAAGTATCGATAATATCAACTTCATGGCCCATAGCTTCACCCGCTTCTTTTAAACGACGGGTAGAGTAAAGTTTTTTATTTCTAGATAAGATAGCAATTTTCATAAGTCAGTCTTTTGATATTCACTTTTATTTAATGATAAAAAGTGAGGTAATAAGTGCTGTGGAGTGTATAGTCAGCTTATTAAATAATATAGCGCTATATTTTGATGAGTTTAATCAAAAAAAATGATTGCGTTGTTTGTCGAGGTTTGTATGAGAATCGAACTATTAAAAACATTTCTTGAAGTGAGCCGTACATTACACTTTAGAATAGCATCTGAGAACTTATTCATTACTCAATCTGCAGTAAGCGCAAGGATTAAGTTATTAGAAGGTGACTTAGGTGTGCTGTTGTTTGACCGAAGCCAAAAGCATTTAAAATTAACCCCAGAAGGTAATCGGTTAATAAAACATGCTAATGAGTTATTGTTTATGTGGCAAAAAACTAAACAAGATGTTGGTGTTGCAGACAGTGATACTTATCAATTAGTTGTTGGCTCTATGATGTCTATTTGGGATATTGTCTTACAAGATTGGTTAAAAAAGATACATCGAAATCTTGATGATGTTAGTTTATTAACCAACACTTACTCGCCGTTAGAGCTTAGAAAGAGTTTACTGAGTCGTGTGGTCGATGTTGCCTTTTTTTTCGAGCCGCCGTTTGTTAAAGATTTAATCACTGAAAAAGTCGCCACGGTTCCACTACATTTAGTGACCACAGAGCCAAACGATACTATCGAAAAGTTAACATTAGATAACCACATAATGGTCGACTATGGTGAATCAGTGAATGCGCAACACCTTCGAGAATTTCAAGATGCTCCTCCCGCAAGACACTATATGAGCCAACCAAGAATTGCATTAAATTTTCTATTGGACGCCGGCGGAAGTGCTTATTTACCCAGACAAATGACTTTTGAGTATATCGAGAAAAATAAATTATACCTAGTTGAAGAAGCGCCGGTATATTCAAGAGATATATATGCCGCTTATTTAGCGAAAAGTCAGAAAACTGATATAATTGAGCAAACGCTGCAACTGTTTCCTTCTGTGGTAATATAAGCAAGATTATTAGATAGTAGTATAAACAAGGTTAGTAACCGTTAATTAACGATACATTTGAGTAGGAAATATTATGCTTTTGTCAAAAGAGGTGTTGATTAGAAATAATGTTAAAATTGTTGGAAAAGGTGATAAAACACTTTTTCTTGCGCACGGTTTTGGTTGCGATCAAAACATGTGGCGCTTTTTAACGCCAAAGCTACTGAACAAGTTTACCATCGTACTCTTTGATTATGTCGGCTCTGGTGGTTCAGATATCTCACAATACAACAAGAAACGTTATAGCCAACTTGATGGGTATGCCGAAGATATTATTGAAATAGCTGAAGTGCTAGAGCTATCAAATGCAATCTTTGTCGGACACTCTGTAAGTAGTATTATCGGTGCGATTGCCGCCAATAAAAGGCCTGATTTTTTTTCTAAGCTTATCATGATATGCCCTTCACCTTGTTTTCTAAACTTTCCTCCTGAATACTTGGGCGGCTTTGAAAAAGAAGATTTACTCGAATTATTAAGCCTGATGGATAAAAATTATATTGGTTGGGCTGATTATTTAGCGCCATTAGTGATAGGAGATGATAATTCAACGGATTTAATAGGAGAGTTAACGGGAAGTTTTTGCTCTACTGACCCTGTTATAGCGAAGAATTTTGCTGAAGCAACATTTTTATCTGATTATCGCCATATTTTAAAAGATATAAAGCAACCTTCATTAATTTTTCAAAGTAAAAATGATGCCTTGGCTGCGACGACTGTTGGTGAGTTTATTCATAGCCAAATAAAAAATAGTCAACTGGAAGTGATTCTGGCTGACGGACATTGTTTACATATGACGCATCCGAACGAAATTGTCGACTTAATAATAGAATACGCGAACAATGACCACAACACGCAAAAGTAAAGCACAAAGTAACATGCAAAATTATTCGCTGGATAGTTTTCCTTGCGGTGCTTTAGTCACTAATTCGTCAAGAGTTATTACCTATGTTAATGCATATTTCACTACTGAACTATTATGGCAACCAGCAGCCCTTATTGGTAAAAGTACAGACGTAATTTTCACAAAATCGTCAAAAATATTTTTTCAAAGTTATCTCATTCCAACACTTTTACATGAGAAAACGTGTGAAGAAATGCAGTTAATTATATTTAATGCTCAAGGGGCTCGCATTCCAGTAACCGTCAACGCGCATTTAGGTGATGATGGCTGTATTTACTGGAGCTTTTTTAATGCCTCTAAAAGAGACCAACTTTATAATGAATTATTAAAAACCCGCGAAACATTAGAAGAGCAAGCAGAAGCTTTGAAATTACTTGCTTCTACTGACGAATTAACCGAGTTATTAAATAGAAGAGAAATGAAATCGCGAAGCATTTTAGTCCTTGAGCAGGCAGCAAGATCTCATCAATCGGTTGGTTTATTAATGCTCGACATTGATCACTTTAAGAAAATAAATGATAGCTTTGGCCATTTATCAGGAGACCGAGTATTAAAAGAGCTTGGTCAAAAGTTGAAAGCCTTTTGTCGACAAACAGACCTCGTTGCTCGCTTTGGTGGTGAAGAATTTTTGATCATGCTACCTGACACAGACAAAGTGAATGTTTTATTATTTTGTGAAAGATTACATCAGTTAATTGCTACTATTAAGGTTGATAATAAACCATTAATGGTAAGTATTGGTGCCAGCATTTGTAACGATAAAATATCATTTACTGACTTCTACGCCCAGGCTGATAATGCCCTATATAAAGCAAAAGAACTTGGCAGAAATAGAACCGAGGTGTATAAAACTGATTAATGCTCATTAAACTTAAGATTTAAAATTTAAAATTTAAATGCGCAACGTTTATAAAAAGCCAATACCTATAGTAGATATTGGCTTTTTACATGATATGTTTTTACTATTTTTCAGCCGCTATTTTACGTGCTTGGTGTAATTTTTTGTAGCTTTCAATCAACCTCAGGTGCTTATCTAAACCTTCAAGTTTGATACTTGTTGGTGTTAAACCATAAAACCTAACTTCACCAAAGACTGAACCAACCACGTGTTCCATAGTCTCCTCACCAAACATTCGATTAAAGTTACCGATATAGTCTTCAAGTTCCATCTCTTCGTCTAGGGTAACTTCTAATACCGCATGAACCGCTTGATAAAATAAGCCACGTTCAACCGTATTGTCATTGTATTGTAAAAACTCTCCAACTAATTCAATAGCCTCTTCTAAAGCGCCTAAGGCAAGATAAATAAGAATCTTTAATTCAAGAATAGTGAGCTGACCCCAAACGGTATTTTCATCAAACTCAATACCAATTAATGTTTTTATATCAATGTAGTTATCTTGTTGGCTATCTTCTAAACGCTCAACTAAAGCGACTAATTGTTCTTCACTTAAAATGTGAAGATTTAAAATATCTTCGCGGTATTCAAGAGATTTATTGGTGTTGTCCCAAATAAGGTCTTCAACCGGATACACTTCTGAATAGTCTGGCACTAGCATACGACAAGCAGTAGCCCCCAATTGATTAAACTCTGCGATATAGACTTCTTTGCCCAAGTCTTTCAAAATCGCCATTAACACAGCATTTTCTTCTTCGTTGGTGCCAGAAAAATCCCATTCGCAAAATTCATAATCAGCTTTACTGCTAAAGAAACGCCAGGAAACAACACCTGTTGAGTCAATAAAGTGATCAACAAAGTTTTCAGGTTCGGTAACCGCCATGCTATTAAATGTTGGCTTGGGTACATCGTTTAAGCCTTCAAAGCTTCTTCCTTGTAACAACTCCGTCAAACTCCTTTCTAGCGCAACTTCAAAACTTGGATGAGCACCAAAGGAGGCAAAGACACCACCCGTTTTAGGGTTCATAAGCGTGACACACATGACCGGGAATTGACCACCTAACGATGCATCTTTAACGACAATAGGAAAGCCCTGCGCCTCTAACCCTTCAATGCCTGCTAAAATACTTGGGTATTTTGCGATTACGTCTTTGGGCACATCGGGTAAAATAATTTCTTGTGCAATAATTTGTTTTTTTACCGCACGTTCAAAAATTTCTGACAAGCATTGCACTTGTGCTTCAGGTAAATTATTACCTGCACTCATACCATTACTTAAGAATAAATTTTCAATTAAATTTGAAGGAAAATAGACGGTTTCACCATCAGAATGGCGTACATAAGGAATAGAGCAAATACCTCGCTCCGCTAAGCCAGAGTTGGTATCTATTAGGTTCGAACCCCGTAATTCATCGTCAGGGTTATATATCGCTAAACAATATTCATCAAGTATGTCGCTGGGCAACTCATCATTGACGCCTGGTTTAAACCATTTTTCATTGGGATAATGAACAAAATCACTGTTGGCAATATCAACACCAAAGAACTGATCGTTATAAAAGAAATTACAGTTAAGACGCTCAATAAATTCACCAAGTGCAGAGCAAAGCGCACTTTCTTTCGTTGCGCCTTTACCGTTAGTAAAGCACATCGGTGATGCCGCATCACGGATGTGCAATGACCAAACATTAGGCACAATATTTCGCCAAGAAGATATTTCAATCTTCATACCTAAATCAGCCAACAGACCTGTCATATCGGCAATAGTTTGTTCAAGTGGTAAGTCTTTACCTAAAATGTAGGTGCTGGAGTCACTTGCTGATTGCCCCATAAGCATTGCTTGGGCGTCGTTTTCAAGACTATCGACTATTTCTACTTTAAACTCTGGTCCACTTTGAACGACTTTTTTAACAGTACAGCGATCAATGGAACGGACAATGCCTTTACGGTCTTTCTCAGAAATGCTTTCAGGCAACTCAACCTGAATTTGAAAAATTTGGTTATAACGATCTTCAGGATCTACGATATTGTTTTGTGACAAACGAATATTTTCAGTGGGTATATCACGCGAAGTACAATAAACCTTAACAAAATAGGCGGCACAAAGCGCTGATGAAGCTAAAAAATAATCAAAAGGCCCTGGAGCAGAGCCATCACCTTTATAGCGAATAGGTTGATCAGCGATGACAGAAAAATCATCAAATTTAGCTTCAATTCTAAGGTTGTCGAGATAATTAACTTTGATTTCCATTGAATAATTTCCGAAGTTTTGCACTAAAAGCTCAGTGATTTGCTTAGTTTTAGCGACTGCCAATTGGCAAGATGTAATTAATGGTCGGTATTATCTGTTTTTTCGAGACATTAGTCTTGGAAAAAAAGACATTAATTAAGAAAGACACTGTTTTAAATAAAATAGTGCGATGTAACCAGGAATTTGATTTTACAGGGACATTAAAATAGCTAGGTAAAGTGTGATAAAACAATAATTCACTCTAGGTAGTGAATCATTTTTTATCATGACTCGCGACACAACAAACAGCAATAGCTATAAACAAACAAAAAAGCTATTTAACAAAGGGTTAAATAGCTTTTTTAAAGATATGTGTTCACGTTTAATAAATGATTAAGAATTAACCGCCACATTTCTTAGCGTCAGTTTTGGTTTCGCCACATTTACCTTTTTTATCTGCTTTACCTTCACCACATTTTCCTTCGCCACATTTACCTTTTTTGTCAGCTTTACCTTCACCACATTTACTTTCGCCGCCTTTAACTTTTTTGTTTGCTTTAACTTC
>NZ_JACGVS010000042.1:0-8636 GCF_014077345.1 Colwellia sp. BRX8-4 | reverse complement strand
CAAAAATGTTTTGCCAGTGTTTGATTTTTTGCTGTTTATTCATAATTACCTCATGTTAATTTACTAAGATAATTATGCGCAGGCTCGATTAATATTGGTATGTGGGGCTAATTACGCGCTTACTTAGATACTATGTTTAGACCAACACCAACGGAACCGTCTTCTAAACCTAGCTTATGTACATTAACCTTAGTTTTTATTAAAGTTTTAGCTAACGCATCTACTTGACCTAATGCGCCAATTTCTTTGCCTTTAAATAGTTTAAAAAGTGCCATGCTCGTCCTTGTAAAATATAACGCCCAAATAACAGGCTAAAAATAGTGGGCTAAAATGGAGCCAAGAGAACGGCCTGCTGTTTTAGTCCTTGTTGATTTTCTTATTAGGTGCTTTTACCCAAACCAAGCGACTTAAGTATTAAAAGTGATAATAAACTAATAAGACCAGAACATATAAAGCCTATAAGCGGAGCAAATGTTCTTCCCGTATCGGATATGACCTTACTCATCGCTAGCTCTTGAGATGCGGTAATTTCTAAACCATTAAACATACCGTCATTATTAAGATCGAACTTATTTAATTGAAATTCTAAATAAACTTCATATCCAAAGACTGAATATATTATTAAGCCGTATGAAATGGCAAAAATATAAAGACTGATTTTCGATGGAAACGCTAATTTTTTTCTTGATAATTTAAGATAAATAAATATTACAATTGGTGCAAGATACAATAAAACAAAGAACATGTAGATTAGAACCATCCAGACACTCCAAACGCCACGTTAAGCGACAAAAGATTGTTGGTTAATGTTGCGAAAGGAGTGAAGTAGCCAACTTTTTTTGTCCTTGTTTAATCTCTTAGGCATTTTTACACCTATATTTTTGCTGCATATACTGAACGGATAACTTAGCTATTTTTTCGAGAACATCCAGTTTGATATCGGATAGTTTATTAATATACAAACAAGATTTGCCCAGTTTATGTTTACCTAGTTCCTGTAATAAGTCTTCGATTTTGTCAAAACCAGGCATTATATAAACCACTAAGTTTTTTTTTCTAGGAGAGAACGAGATTACTGCGGAATCTCCTTCACGACCGCTATCGTATTTATAGTGATATTTACCGAAGCCAATTATGCTGCCACATAAATAAGGCTTATACCCAGATACTGTTTCCAAAAAAGATAACAACGCAAATGAATCCGATTTTCTGGTCTCATTTTCAATGCACGATATAAAATTGTTGATTTCATCCATTTGACTGCTCCAAAATTATCGAAATGCCTTGCGGCCATATTCAGTGGCAAATAATAGTTGGCTAAAATATCAACGGAGTTAAACTGCCAACTGTAATTTTTCCGTTTGAAGTTCTGTTAGGTTTAAAGAAAGCCTGCAGAAAAAATACCTGCACCAAGCCCCAAAAACCCCATAGAAGCTCCACGAATAACCTTTAAAATTTTAGACATTTCATATATGTTTTTACCTTTGAGCAGTGAATCAACAATATGGTCTTGCCCAACCAAAGAAAAAAATATTGATAGAGCTAAAAAAGCTAATGAAACATAGATACCATTTCCAATTACAACAACGTTTAATTGTATAAGAATTATTATTGCACCAATGACAGCAGATGAAAGCCACGCATATTGTTTTAATAATTCAAAATGAAGCTCTGTTGTCAATGTTTCATTCTTCGCTTTATTTGTACCGACTGATTCGACTTCGATATTTTTTTCTACTATTACTTCTTCCATAATTTAAAAAGAACTCCAATGTATGGTTAAACCTATTGCCTACTTTTAGAGGCAAATAATATGTTGGCTAAAATAAGCGACGCAGGAGCAAAAGCCAACAATTATTTGTCCTGCTTTAACGACTTGTTATATTTTTATTGCAGAGTGATATTGGCTTCATATGTTTCACCGTTAGGCTTCAACATACTCAAAACGACATTATCACCAACTTTCTTTTGTAAAGAGCTCTTAGCTGTTGAAGCTGAACAGCCAGGAATTTTACAGCCATCAATTGCAACTACGTCATCGCCAACGTTAAGCCCTTCTTTTTCAGCGGAAGAACCTTGAACAACTGATTTGATAGTAGCTTTAGTTACTTCAGGACTAAAAAATCCAGATACATTTACATCCATTTTAAAACCTTTTTCACCTTGCTCCTCTGCAAAAGTATAGAAAGAAAACATAGTTAACAAAATTGTGATTAATACTCTCATGGTAGATTTTATCCTTAAAATATAACGCCCCATTAAGAGGCTAAAAATTGTTGGCTATATTCGCGAGGAACGAGCACAACCAACTGTTTTTTGTTCGTATTGACTTGCTTGTTAGGTTTGATTTTCAAGCCAAGCTAATGCTTCTTTTTCACTATTGAATTTCTTTATTTGATACCCCATTTCAGCGGCTTCTTTAGTTACGATTTGATCCGTAGGCTTTTCAATGTTATCAAGCACCGCGACTGAGGCCATATTAAACTCTTCTTTGGTAGCTATATATTTTCCAAAAATTTCCTGTTCAACGTTAGTCATCTCTTGCTTTATACTTCTAACGTCAATTAACAATCTGAATCTCTTAAAAGCATTAAAATTACAACATAGTTCATGAACTGAAGACAATCGTTCTTCTAAAGTCATAACTCCTTTATAAGTGACTTTAATTATTTTATTAGTTTCAATGATTTCAATTTTATGACTCATAGTTTATTTTAAACCTACGCCTTGCTATACGAAAAATAATCGTTGGCTATAATGTTCGATGAACGAGCGCTAGCCAACTGTTTAGCGTCCGTTTGAGTCACTTTCTAGGTTAATACCTTAATTTTCACTCAATTCTACAACCATTGGCTTACCACCAAAACCATCTTCATTACATTTGGCTCTTACTATTACCTTAGATATTTCTGATGGAATTTTTATATCACACTGGCTACGAGTAAATGGTTGCTCATTATCATGAGGATGAGCAAGTTGACGGTATCCAAGTTTATTACCGTCTAAATCTATAACTTCCCAACCATCTGCGTAATGCCCCCACCCTTGGTCATTGTGCCGAACTGAGGTGGCAAAGCACCAACTACCGTTTGATTTCTTAGTAGCGAGAACCTGTGTAACCTGAGCAAAATCCAAAGAAGTAGAATAAGTATCAACGTCAAATTGTGATGCGAATGTTGATGATGCAAACATCGATAATATTACCAGTAGTTTCATGTAAACTCCATTTCACCTAGCGCCCTAATAACGGACAATAAAATTGTTGGTTAAAATGGCGCGAAGCGAACAGCCTGCACTTTTCAGTCCTGTGGATTAGCTTGTTATACATTACTTGCTAGTGGTATTTCGGCTTTAGGCCATTTCCACGCGTACCAAATAATCGCCAATGAGATTAAAACCTCTATCGTTGTTAAAAATAAGTAAAACACCCAGGTTTCTGTCAAATTAGTTGCAATAAGAATAACTATATAAAGCGTGCTCAATATTATATTCAACCAACGATTTATCTTAGGTTGCACCACTAAGGTAAAAAATATCATCACACTTGGCATTGCCATTAATAAAGCAACTGCAAAAAACTCTAATTGAGTTTCAGCCGTTACTTTTACTGCCATAGCATCTGCTAATATTCCAGGTACATAAATCTGTATATAGTCACCGTAAACATAACAAAACATTACCGCTACCCAAAGCGCAGAAATCTTTAATTTTACATTAATTTTAAAATCTTCATAAACTTCCGTATTATTTTTAACTGTACTCATTCAAAACTCCATATTTTCGATAACGTATAAGGCCCTGTTCAGGGGCTAACTTTGGTTGGCGTACTGTGAGCGGAGCGAGACCACCAACTGTAACTTGTCCTTTTAAGTGATTTGTTATATTTAGAATTTATAACCAACATCTAATGTAAACATAGCCTTTCTTGAAGGGTTGATACGCTGATTACTAAATAATGGTGTATATGATTCTTCATCATAGACACCCACTCCAGCTCCTAAAACCCAGCCACTGTCTTTAAAGCCTTCCAAATGATAATTATAAGTTATAAAACCATATCGGCTATCTCCATCAAAGATACCTTGAATTTCACCAAGTGAAAAACCAACAGAATGATATTCATCATCTGAAACAATTGTTTGCATTCCTACTGAATATCCAGGTAACCCAACTGACATGAAATATTTACTATCTTGATGTTTTACTGAAAACTGAGTCCCAATAATTCCACTATATTGTAAACCTGCCCCAAGTGAAAACTCAAATTCAGCTCCAAAAGCAGAAATAGGGAGATAAGATAATAAAATAAGCAGTGATTTTTTGAACATAACACCATCCTTGATTAATAAAAATAACGCCGCATTAAGCGGCTAAAATTGTGAACGCAGTGAAACAGCCAACTGTTTTTTGTCCGTTTTAATGCTTTGTTATATGTTTTTTCGGCGATAAACTACAACCCAAAAGTATACTAATATGGCAATTAAATTTAGAAAATACAAAAGAAAACCAATTAGCATCCGATGATCAGTATCATCATTTTCAATAAAGTCTTCTAACATTAACGTCCAAAAGCCAATAACAGTAATAAATAATATAGGGATACCGATTTTCTCAACTAAATGGGCTTTATTCCAATTAACATATGTATATTCATCTAAATACCCCATTAGAGCTGCAATAAGAATTACAACGACAACAAGTGTGTACCAAAAACCTGCAAGTAATTTCATAAAAGTTTAAACATAAAATGCCCCATTAAGAGCCAAGTGTGTTTTGTCCGTTTGAATAATTTGTTAGGTGAATTATTTACCGTACCTGCGAATAACGGATACCTGACCATTTTCTAACTCAATAACATCCAGTACCACTTTGCTATAACTAAATTCTGAACCATCTGAGCGTAGACCTTTAGCAGAAAATTTATGCTTAAATGCAATTGAGTTGTAACCAACAATATACGCTATTAATTTTGAATCATAACTAGTATGGACACCCAAATAACGAGTCATCCCTTTGCGCATCATTTCTTTCCCATCCGGTTCTCTAGAATCATCGGGAGCATTAGGGAAATGTTGATTGCCTACATCATCAGTTAAGAATGATAAGTAATGTTCTAAATCTTCTTTAGAAGCATTAGGCTGTTGAGTTTTTACCTTTGCTTTATAATATGCTTGAAAAAATTTATCGTAATCAACCATATCTTCATTGGCCACCACATTTATTGAAAGACAAGTAATTAAAACAGCTACGATTGATATAAATTTATTCATTTGTGCTCCTTAATATGAGATTCACATAACGCCTCGTTAAGCGGCAAAAGTGTGAAGCGGAGCGGAACCAACCAACTGTAATTTGTCCCGCTTAAACAGCTTTTATGTGCACTTTATTACCTGTACGGGTGAATTACAATACTCTAATTTCCCTATTAATTCGTTATTATCTAAATAGTTAGGACAATTACCAATAGTAACAGCATAAACGCTACCATTTGGTTGTATCTCTACATCGACAAAAGATGCAACAAGCCTGTCTCTTAATTGACGACTCCAAGTAAAATGATAATTGGTATTATGGGATTTTAGGAATGATCTGTCTGGCGCGTTAAACTTACTAGTAAAAGAAGTTAAAGCCATATCCTGAGTCTTTACATTTATACTCGCAGACCTTGCTGTCCAAGAGAACGGCCAAGATCTGGTTATATCTACAGATATTTTGCATTCTCCAAGCTCCGAGGTACGCGATAATTCAGAAACTATTTCTGCATATTCAATGTTCTTTAAACTACTTGAGCCTGCTTGACTAAGCCAAACAAAAAGAATAACTATTGGAATCAATATACGATTCATGATGAATACGCCTCACGTCCTGTGTACCTAACGCCCAATTAACGGGTCAAAATAGTTGGCTAAAATGTTAAACGAAGTGAAAAAGCCAACTATCATTTGTCCTGTTTTAACGACTTATGTTTACAGCACTATCTACAAATTATAATAAGCACCAACAAAAAAACCATGTTGTTTGAAAGCATTTATATATCCTGATAGAGGAATAGATAAACAAGCGCTGAAATAATCATTTATTTTATATGTACCTTGATCTTTCCACCCATGTTCAAAAGCTAATTGTATTGGCCCTTTAATTGGATGTTCTCGTTGTATATCTGTTAGTGGGATTGAAATAAAATAAGAACCATTATTTGAATTAACAATATCCTTGAAAGTAAATGGTTCTCCGAACTCTTTAGCTCTAATTGTATCCTTTAGAAAGTCAACATAATGCCCTGCTTTTTCTTTACAAATATTAAACCTAATATGCTTTGAGGCTACATTTATTGCATCACTAGGCCACTTATCCTGCTGGTACGAATATTTTGCAGATAAAACTAAAATATCTCTGTCGTAAGGGCTTCCCATTTCTTCCAATTTATCAGGTGTAAAGTTCTCTATTTCTTGAGGTAATTCATCAATGAACTTTACAATATTATTGTTAGCAAATGATTGGGAAGATAAAGTTGAGATTGTCATGCCTAATAGCAATGATATGTGTAATTTATTTAAATGATTCATAATATCCTTATTATTTAACTATGATGGTAATTGAATGTAAACATAACGCCCCATTAAGAGGCTTCTAATTGTGGGTTAAAATGTGAAGCGAAGCGGAACCTAGCCAACTGATAAAAGTCCTGCTTAAATCGCCTGTTATGTGCCAGATAAACACCAAACAGCAAATTCATTACCACTAGGTTCAATAAAGTGAAAACGACTACCACCAGGGAATGAGAAAATTGGAGTAGATATTTTGCCACCAAAAGACTCTACAATTGATTGAGCTTGCTCCAAATCATTCGTTTTCAATACGAGCAAGGCAGAACCGTTTGAGGTTACTGATGATAAGTCCGATTTATAAAAACCACCGTCCAATCCTTCATCTGCAAAAGCAGTATAATCGGGACCGTAATCGATAAAACTCCAACCAAAGGCATCCTCAAAAAACTTTTTTGTAGCTGGAATATCTTTAGCAGGAAACTCTACATAATTTAACTTTAAATTTACAGGCATAACCTAAATCCTTTTTGGCACATAACACCCAATTAACGGGCAAAAAATAGCGAGCTAAAATACGAACGAAGTGACAAAAACCCGCTGTTTTTTGTCCTCGTTAAATGGCTTGCTATGTAACTATTTAACCGCTACATGGACTTCTATTTCATTTCCGTTTGGGTAATACTCGAAATCCGTTGTATAGAGCCTTATATGTTCTTCTTTAACGTTAGAAAAATAATTCCAAACTTCTGTCCAAGCATCAATAGCTATTTGAGGCATTTCGCCTTTATGCGTAAACACAAGATATTTTGCTTCAGGAATAGTTATCTTTTCCATATTTATATTCGATGGAAAAGACGTTCCGTCAAAACCAGCAAGAACAGTAAACTTTCCTGTGTGGTCTGATTCATAGTTAGAATATACACCGTATACTCTTTCGCCACTTTTATAATCCACTGGAACCGATTCATCAAAAGCTTGCCACAAAGCTCCTATTTTACCTTTATTAGGATCCATCTCTGTTGCGTTATCAGTTCGGATACTAAGCCCGTTAATAGCTTTTTCTGAAACAAATTTTAATTCCATCACGATACTCTTCTAATTACATAACGCCCTACTAAGCGGCTAAAAATAGTTGGCTATAATTTGCAATGTACGAGCAAAACCAACTGTTTGTGTCCGTATTGAGTTGCTTATTATGTGTTTACTTTGACCTTATAACCGCCAAAAAACCAACATAAAGCAGTACCTATAAAGATAACAGGTAGCAAAACAACAATTTTAAATTTTGAAACTTCAATGTGTAAATCAAAATAATTTAATGCATCGTTAACATATGGAAATAATGAAAACATAACGAGTAGAGTAATTATAAAATTGAAATATACAAAAGCATTAGCTTTCAGATGAACATTACAGTTGATACACCTTGTTGAGAATGCATTTCTAGCTCTGATCCAAGCTGTAAAATTGATAGCTCTTTCGTTGCAATTTGGACAATCCATAGTCGATACACCTTAAACACATAACGCCCTGTTAATGGGCAAAAATTGTTGGCGAAAATGTTGAACGGAGTTAAAACAGCTAACTGTTTTTTGTCCGTTTGAAAGCCTTCTTAGCTATACACTATTTACACATTCCAATTGACGAAAACTAAAACACTCGTTTTCCAGATATTGCGATATAAATGGCAACAAAACCAAGCAATGAATATATCCATTCGAAATAATCAACCTCTTGGTAATTACCTTTCAATGCCATTGTGCCAATCATATACGCTAAAAATAATGAAGGAACAGCAAAAGCACCTAGTAGAAGCCGAATATTTAGAGGTAATTTTGTACTTTTATTTTTCGTATTCATTGTTCATGCTGTCCTTTGTAAATTTTAGCTAGTGCCACAAAATATGATCTGTATAGCTAACGCCTCATTAAGAGGCAAATAATAGTTGGTTAAAATAAGCGACGAAGGAGATGTATGGACTCCTCCCCCTCGCGGGAGTTTTGCGGTATAAAGTGAAAAGCATTCACTCAAATCAACTTTTACCAGGAGTCCACACAATGACACAATGTAACGTAATCGCTATCGATT
>NZ_JACGVS010000022.1:0-67686 GCF_014077345.1 Colwellia sp. BRX8-4 | reverse complement strand
CTACTACTACTACTACTACTACACTTAGCAACACGTATTTAAGCTTGGCAAGATTGGTTTTTACAACCTAATGCTTAAACGCCAACAAAACAAGACATGCTGTTTGAGCTAGTATCTATCATTGCTAAAGCCGCCACTGGAGAGTTAGGCATAGCTTTGCTCCCTAAGTTTCTTATTCGAAATCAGCTTGATAAAGTAGAGTTTTTACCGGCACTCGACTTACCTTTAACAAACAGTTTTGGATATTATTGGGTTACTCCCTTTGAACAAATAACTTACCCCCATAATCGCTTTCATAAAATGGTTCTTTATACCGGCTAAAAGCTAAAAAGTCAGTGTTCTGTCATTCAAAGCTATAATAAAATCGCTCATTGCCATAGCGCCCTGATGCCCTAATGCCGTGTAACAAGAATGTCAATGAACAGCCATCCTGAATATAAAAAAGCTCCAAAGTTGCACTTTGGAGCTCAGTAAATAACCCATTGCTAATAATGTTTATAGCGGTGTTAAAGTTTAACGGCGTTAATTTCTGCGTTATCGTTATCAAGTGCTAACTTATAGCCAAATGATACATGATGGTAACGAGCGCTTGAATAATCATCATGTATCGCGAAGCCAAAGTTATATACTGCACCTGCGGCAATACTGACATCACCCACTTTGTCAGATTTAAGCTTACGTTTAATGACCACAGACCAAGTACCATTTTTCAATGACGCTTCAACTTCCGCGCCTTGACCTCCATGCATATTACGTTCAGCTAATATTTGACCATCTTCAACTTCTTTGCTGCCAGATTTATAGCGAACAATATCCATGTATTTATTTTCAGCTTCCGCAGCATCAATATCACTCTGGCCTTTCAATTTATCCCAACCACCCAATGCTTTATCACCACGGCCTTTTATTTCTAATTCAGTACGCGACTCTTTCAAGTACTTAGTAACACCTGAATTTAAATTTAAGCGTGTAGCGATATCTGAGCCGATGAGTTCCTCTTTTATCGGCGCATAAGGCATAGAGTTAGCGTCAGCATGGCAGGTTGCCCAACACCCAGCACGGTCAGCATATTCAACATCGTCCGTTGCTAACATAAAGGCTAACTTCATTGGGTTATCAGGATCCATTTTACCCCCTTCAACAAACGGAACTGGCGCATGATCACCGTCAGCCCAACTAAACCTCAAATATAAGCTTTCATCATCATGGCTAGCATCAATTGTTACGGGGAAACTTCCTCGCTTACCCGGTATTATGTTTGGCTCAAGTTCCTTCTCACTTTTACCTGAAACAATATTTTCACCAATATCAGCAATTTCTTTACCATGACATTCAATACAACGGTCACCTTTACTAAAAGCACGTTTACCACCATGTGAACGGCCTAATATCCATTCTAACGATGCAGTTCCCGGATAAAAAACGCTAATATCTGTGGATTTTGCTTTTGACCAATCAACATTAATCGTGCTGCTAGAACTCGTCGCTAAAGCATTATCAGTTATTGCTTTATTAGCGGTTGAATTAGTACCTGCATTGGTTAATGCTGCTTGAACTGCTTGTTCAATTTTTTCATCTATCTTCGCTTTCTCAGCAAGCTCTGCTTCCTTGATATCTGCAGCATCTTTGGATTCTTTTGCTTCTACTCGCGCTAAACCATCAAGGTACATTTGCGGTACTTCGCGAATAAATTCAGGGTTTGGTGCTTCAAGAGCTTCAAGTGCTTCATCTGACAATTGATCTCTCACACCATGGTGAGCAATACCTTTATGACAATCAATACAGGTTTGCCCTGTTTCAAATGCATTTAAATGCTGCTTGCGAGCCCGAGGTTTTTGATATTCTGGATTCATAGACTCAAAATTATGACAATTCCGACATTCTCGTGAATCAGTATTTTTCATCGCTTTCCAAACGCTCTGAGCAAGTTCAAAACGATGTTCATTAAATTTTTCTTTGGTATCTAATTTACCCGTTAACCAAGAGAATACTTCTTTAGAGGCTTGTATTTTACGCACCACTTTGTGGATCCAAGGTCTAGGTACGTGACAATCAGGACAACCCGCTCTTACGCCAGTTCTATTTGAAAAATGTATGGTGGGTTTATATTCCTGATAAACATTGTCTTCCATTTCGTGACAGCCGATACAAAACTCTGTGGTGTTTGTTGCTTCCATCGCGGTGTTAAAGCCACCCCAAAAAACAATACCGACAACAAAAAAGAGCACAGCTCCGGCTACTGTTGTACCCAGCAGGAGTCGACGAGACCAAAAGCTAGGTTTAGTTATTGTGTTATTTACCATAATTAACTCGTAGGAATAAAGCGAAAAATTAAACAAAGAGTGCGAGTACAACGGCTGTTGCACTCGCATTATTAGTCAAATGACTAATTAAGTTTTGTGGTTCATACGATTATGAACGTTAAACTTACCAGTAGGCGTTGTTAAACCCTTGATACGATGTAACTCTTTAAGCGTTTTTGCATCGTAAATTACAATCTCACCCGTAGGGTTTCTAGCATCTTTACGATTCCAAACAGATACCCAAACTTCAGTACCGTCATCATTAAACTCCATATGCAGTGCCGCTTTACCTGGCTCGGTTGTTACACGGATAGTTTTAACGATTTGGTGAGTATCTTTATCAAATACTTGTACTGATTGTTGAACTTCTGGCTCAGGATGTTTCAACTGATCAGCCCAAACATATTGTGAAGTTTCATGAGTACGGATAAATGCACCAGCACCATCTGTTTCAACTTCATAGCAAAGTTTCCAAGCTTTATCAGGATGACCCATAGGATCATTGCCCCATACTGATACTAGGCCAACACCTAAGTGAGTTGTGCCACCAACAGGACCACATTCTTTATCAATCCAGTTAGCGCCAGGACCAGGATGCGGTAATGCATCAACTTCAATCATCGCTTCTAACTTACGTTCAATAGTATCAATCACAACCATTTTATTTGAAGCATTAGCCGCAATTTGGAAGTAACGACCAGAGGGATCAAAGAAACCATCATGCAAAAATTCTGCTGAAGCAATACTAGTAATGGTTAAGTTATCTAAGTCTGTATAATCAACTTGTAGCATTTGACCAGTTTCTTTAACTGCCACGATAAATGAAGACGTTAAAGGCGAAGTGTAAATAGCAGCTACACGTGCTTCATTGATGAATTCACCTTTAGTATTGTAACCACGAGTAGATACAACTTTAAGTGGGTTTAATGTTACTGCATCCATAATAACGAAATGCGCAGGCCAGTAACCTCCAGCAATTACGTATTTTCCATCGCCAGAAACTGCGATATCACGAGCGTCATAAGCCATTTTAGTTTCAGCAACTAACATTTTGTCAGGCGTTTGCCATAAATCAATTTTATTTACTTTACCGTCACGACCAATGGTGTACCAAAAACGTCCAATATCTTTTGCATGGTCAACTTTATGATGTTCTGTACCTTTAATGACATGTACTGCGTAACCCGTATCGAGGTGAGCAATAATTTTCTTAGTATCACCATCAATAATGGCGGCAGTACCTGCGTCACGTTCGATAACAACAAAGAAGTTTTTCCAATTTAAACCATGCATTGGTTTAGTTGGATAATCTTTCGGTGCTACATATTCTTTGGTGTAAGAGCGCATTTGCGCTAAAGACATTTCTGGAGGAATAGGTGGTTCCATCTGAATGAAGGTCGCTAAATTAGCTATTTCTTCTTTACTGAATAAATCGTCAAAGTTATTCATACCACCTTCAGTACCTAAAGAAATAATCTTCTCTAAACGTTGCTGGCCTTTTTTTAAAGTATTTTCAGGCTCTAAATTTTTGCCTGTTGCGCCTTTACGCAAAGTACCATGACAACCAGCACAGCGTTGAAAGTATTGTAATTTCGCTTTATCAAAGTCAGCCTCAGACAAAGTCGGCTCTGTTGCTGATACAGACAGACTAATACCAGTAACGGCCATTCCTATTGCTAAACCAAGTGCTGACAAGCCATATTTAATTATTTTCATCGTCATTCTCCAGATATTTTTACGAGCTTAATGTTTTGGATAATTCTTATTTTTTCAGTGTTCTACTCTAATTTTATTTTTATTAGAATTTCGGTTATTTCGCTTTAATAAAAGTCGAAACTGAAACACCAATAAACAAATTCGTCGTTGTTAACGTTCTGGTCTACGCGCTTTATTATTGAAAGCAACTTAAAATCAATTACAAGAAAAAGTGTTAGTCCAGTAAACAAATGTAACTATTCATTACTTCAGGAATAAATAACCTGATTCAGATCAAGTTTTAAAAGTTTTAGTCATCAATGAATTTGCAACTTGATCAAGGTCAATAAATCAGGCGTTTTTAGAAGACTTAAGCTATTTTCGTATTAGAATCACCACAGAAACCAACTACTTAACCACATTAATTTTAGGGGTATTATTTATGAATAACCGCACTAAGTCTTTACTATATGCCGCCACTATTGGTTTGATTATTGTTGCTATTTTTTTAGGCTTTTTATCAAGCATGGCCAATCCAGTTTCTTGGGTATTAATTGTTGTGCTAGCACTGGTACCTTTGATTTATAAGAAAACAAATCAAAGCAATCAGCTGGAGTGGCAAGAAGAATATAGCGTCGGCATTGAAAGTTTAGATAATGATCATAAAAAACTGATTAACTTACTTAATCAGTTCACTACTGCCTATGACTATGCGATGAGTGAAGATTTTGAACGTCAAGCATTGAGTAATTTAATTGCTTACACAAAATATCATTTTGAACGAGAAGAAAATTTACTTGTTGAGCATAATTTTATTGATGTTGAAGCCCATAAAAAACAACATAAGGTGATGATAGCTCAAGTTGAATCATTCGTTAGCTTGTATGATGAAAAAGGTCATGACGCACTATCTGAAGTCAGTAGTTTCTTAAAAGAATGGTTAATTAATCATATCAATGGCACCGACAAAGAATATACCCAGTGCTTAACAGCACATGGCGTAAAGTAAGAAGTATCCAAAAATATTACTCAAAAGAAATCTCTATTATTGTAGAAATTATTGCTAGTGATCGGCCGCTTTATTACGTTTGTTTGTTTATCACCTAAAGAATAGTGTTTCAGAGTAAAAGCAATAAAGGTTCAATTTAAGCCTTGTTGATTTTACACCAGGGTAAGGATTATTCTCACTCAATGTATTGACGAATAAAACTCAACACACATAACCTGAGTATTGCCTTATTTTAACACTGCTGCCTGACTCTCCTACTGCATCGATATAAACAGAAGTGTCGATAACATCGATGCAGAGAATGATAATGCAGGCACGCCACTGCACTATTTCGTACCTTGATGTAGCTATTCAGTTTTTTATCAGAATCAAAACTGATCGTTGACGAACAAAGATACACTCATCCCTTGAAAGATAGGCTGTCTAAAAATAGCCATCATGAACATAAAAGCCTATTCATAATAGGCTTTTTATTCATCTTAAGTTCTTGTGTTAATATTTTTCTAACTTAAGCTACCAAGCATACTTGATTTGTACTGAGCCATTAATGCCCGCCGCAGCTAAGGTATCTAATAGTGGATCATTCGCTTCAAATCCGTTTACGTCAGACCAATGAGCGTATTTTTTGTCCGTTATATTATATATTGCTGCAGCTAAAGTTATTTTATCGCTAAAACTGTAATTAACCACCAAGTCAAACGTTGTATAGCCAGACGTTGTAGCTAACTTATTGTCGGGATCATCAATATCTGATTTTCCATCAACTAAGCTGGCATTAAATGCAATAGATGCATTTTCATCAGCACTTAACCATTGCACACCAAGTAGAGCATGATTGGGTTGTATTTCATTTAATGGTTGCTCTGTATCTTTATTTTCACCATCGCTCCAAAATAAATTACCATAGGCAGTTATACTATTATTGCTATTAAAAACATTATCAAATTTACCTTTGTAGCTAAGTTCAACGCCATAGATTTCTGCATTATCAATATTTTGAGATTGAAATATTAATCGTTGCACTGCTGGATCAAACCCTAAGTTAACTTTTGTTTGAATAAAGTCTTTATAATCATTTAAAAAGCCAACCAAGTTAAATGTATGTTGTTCAATATCAACGCTATAACCTATTTCATAGCCATGAGTTTTTTCAGATTTTAAATCGGCGTTTGGAATGGCTCGCATTTTAAACATTGGAATGTCTAAACCAATATTAGCGTCTTCAAAAGGGGGAGCTCGAAAACCTTTAACGTATTGAAGATAGACTTTGCTGTTATTATTTATTTGATAAACAACACTCAATTTAGGTGAAAAACTATCTTCACTGATATAAACAATTTCAGTAGCAGGATTATCTTCTAAATACATAACATCAGGTTTAGGTGTTAATTTATAACGATCATAACGAATCGCCGGAATAATGGTGAAATTAGTACCCTCTATGGCAATTTCATCATTAATATAAATACCTAACTCTTTAACCTCTGAAATAGGAAAGTCTCTTACAGGAAATACCTCAGATAAAATGTTATTTGTTGACACACCTGTGGCTATATTAGTTTGTACACCGTTTCGCATTTCTTTAGTTTTACTCTTATTTAACTCTAAGCCATAACCAATATGCTGAGTGGTACCACGAGTATCAATATTAGTATAAAAATTAAACCTTAATCCTTGCACTTCTTGTTCATAAAAAAAGTCTCTGTCATAAAGGTACTCTTTACCCCTAGATACCCTGCTTTCATCAGTGAGTTGTTGTGTTTCAGTATTTTGATCATAAAGTCGAATATAACCACCTTCTAACCAATCATTTTCTAAAACAAAATCATAAGTTACTAAAAAATTTTCGCGAACAGTTTCATCATCACCTAGTAATAAATGAGTTGACTCAAAACGCCCTAACCCCAAAATTGCACGCATATCACTTTGGCTATCACGTGAAAAGTAATCATAACTAAAACTGATTTCTTGGTTGTCTGATATTTCATAATAGTACTTAGCAAGAAAAGACTGAGTTTCGTTATCTTGAATATCTTTAGCTAAATCTGTTGATGTGTTGTGATCAAACTCATGGCCTTTGCGCAAAGACCCTGAAAATAGCGCACTAGACTTACCATAAGCAAAAGCTGTATTTAAAGAAATAGCCTTACTGTCATCAATTGAGTAATAACCTGTTTTTAACCCCAAATAGACATCTTTGTCTGTTTGGCTGAGTAAATCAGATGGTTTTTTAGTCACATAAGAAATCACCCCACCTATCGCATCACTGCCATATATACTTGACGCAGGTCCTCGTAGAATTTCAACTTGTTTTATCAAATCAGGGTCGATCATGTTTCTGCCTGAGTTTGAATAGCTACCGACATTAAATTGTTCTGCAACCGGTACTCCATCTATTTCTGTTGCAATACGATTACCGGAAATGCCACGAATCGCAATATTTGAATCACCGAACCGACTGCCAGAATTAATAACATTGATACCCGCTTGATAACGAACAAGATCAGCGATATCGTGCACTAATTGTTTATCGATTGTCTCGCTATTAATGACTGAAACAGCACCGACAACGTCTTGAATTTTTCGTGGTGTTTTCCCAATAATAACGAGAACTTCAGTTTTTTCATCAATGCCTTGATGAATAACATCGTTGTTGTTTGCTATAGCAAAATGTGACGGTAATAAAATAGCTGTTAACGCTATATTAATTAATGACTTTTTATACATGTTAACTTCCTGTATGACCATAAAGTAGTAAAAGTGCTTTAATAATTCATCAGCAAAATTTTTGTATTTTATCCCAATGCAAATAAAATAATTCAACTGCCAAGTACATTATTTTGAAAATTCCAGCACTTCATATGAGTAATGTGGCGATTATAAATTAACGAAAAAGAAAAATGATGATCTTAAACAATACATACATACACAATGGTTGGCTGGAAAGGCTATTTGTTAAAAATTAGATCTACATCATGTTTTGAGATAAAGAAGGATGTTTATAGCTTATTTATTTAACATAAAATGCAATTCATCTCTTTGTTCTTTGAATGATGGTCATTACAGGAAAACGCTATCAAACGACAATATACTGGAGTTTTTTATTGATATAGCGATAAAAGGGATGTTATGACTTAGCATGTGACTGGGCGAAAGATTACCGCAAAACTGGCCGAGTGTTTTGCATAAAACGTCACAAATATTAAAAATCGTGCCGATGTAAAACTAGTATTAACGCACTTAATTTTGAGTAGGCACTTAGCTGAAGATTAAACATTAGGGTAACGCAAAAGACATTACTGAGCATAGACAGACTCAGTAATATCAACCTACTTGAACTTCCCTTTTCTTCGGCGCCATCTTTTCAATTGGCGTATATAAGCGTCTTAATAAGACTTAATGAGTATGTAGTCACTCAATTGCATAAGCATAAATATCTTAACTAAGAGATAAATAGAGTTATCCTTGAATACCTGCTTTTATTAATACCGCACTATTGGGGAAACCGTCGGCGATTAAATTATGTTGTAATTGATATAAACGAATAGCTTTACGACTTTTTGGTCCCCAAATACCATCAGGTTTTCCAACGTCAAAACCTAACGTATTAAGCTTTTCCTGAAGCGCTTGTAGTTCAGCAGGCTTGTATAATACGTCCTTATCTTGAGCACTGACCTTTAAGCCGCTAGCCCCTTGAATACGGTTAGCTAACAAGCCAACAGAAAGCGCATAATTCTCAGACAAATTCCACTTCATAATAACATTAAAATTAGGGTAGACTAAAAATGCAGGTCCACCAGCGCCAGCAGGTAAGACTAACTCAGCATCAATTTTATAATCAGATAAAGCAGTACCATTAGCACGTGTTACGCCTAAAGCTTTAAAGGTTGCTAAGGGATAGAACTGATCAAACTCGACTTGTTGAAAAGCAAAGTTTTTTGGCAGCTGTACTTGACGACCCCAACGCTCTTTTTCTATCCAGCCAATGCTATTTAAGTAATTAGCCGCACTCGTTAACGCATCGGCTTCACTTTGCCAAACATCTACTTTACCGTCATCATCGCCGTCTAATGCATACTTTCTCAATGCTGAAGGCATAAACTGCATATGCCCCATGGCTCCGGCCCAAGAACCAGCGAGTTGCTTGGTGGTGACCGTTTTATTATCGATCAAATGAAACAGATCAAATAATTCAGCGGTAAAGTATTCACTACGTCGCTCATCACAGGCCAATGTGGCTAAAGAGTTTAACACCGACATTTTCCCTTTGTTTCTACCAAAGTTAGTTTCTAAGCCCCAAAAAGACACTAAGTACTGTGCAGGAATGCCGTATTTTTTAGACAATTTGTCAAACAGCTCTTTATGCTCAGCTAATTTCTTTCTACCGGTTTGGATGTGATAATTAGTTAAGCGTAATTTTAAATAATCAGCAAAGCTTTGACTAAATTCAGGTTGGCGTTGATCGAGCTCAATCACGCGTTTTATCGGCGCAAGCGCTGGAATAATATCATTAACAATATAGCCTGAATAACCAGCAGATTCGGCCTTGACCTGCAAATTATTGATACATTGAGTAAAATTGTTATTACCCGAAGCATTCACTACTAAGGGCAATGTTGTTAATGAAACAAAAACTAACTGGGAGAAACGTTTAATAACGGATGACATAACAGAAAAACCTTATAAAAAATTGAATAAAACATCGAAAAATATAACCAAGTTCACTTTAGCAAATACTAACTGTCGCACCCAAGGAAAAATTAACGTAAAATGCAGATCATATGTAACAAATTCTCTTAACAATATCATTTAGGAACGTCATGAAAAAAACATTCAACATCACTCACCCAAAAATTAAAGTTGCTCGCTTATTTGAAGGTGTAAAACATGATGTGAAAAAATACATAAAAAGAGAAAGAAACAAAAAGCTGCCTGCTGGCGTTGATTTTTGGGATTTTGACTCTAAATATGGTATCACCGAAGCAGACGCAGAAGTTGTACACTTATCTGCACTTAATAAACATATCGACGAAGCTGAAAAGCTTGGCTTAACTTCATTCTATGTAGAGATCGTCGTAAAAGAAGGTTTCCGTTCAGTAAAACCGCTTGGTGAAGACGAAGACTTCGACGAACTTGACGAAGAATAACTTCAAAGCCGATTTAATTAAATAATGAAAATACCTAAAAGACTACAACCCCTGGTTGACGATGGACTGGTTGACGAAGTAATCAGTCAATTAATGAGTGGCAAAGAAGCAACTGTATATATGGTACGTTGTGGCGATGATATTCGCTGTGCCAAAGTATATAAAGAAGCCAATAAACGCAGTTTCAAAAAAGCCGCTCAATACCAAGAAGGTCGAAAAAGCCGTAATAGCCGTCGCGCACGCGCGATGGAAAAAGGCTCAAAGTATGGCAGAAAACAACAAGAAGATGCTTGGCAGAATGCCGAAGTTGAAGCCCTTTATACATTAGCTGCTGCTGGTGTACGAGTGCCTCAGCCATTTGGTTGTTTTGAAAGTGTGCTGTTAATGGAACTGATCACCGACGGTGAAGGCGATGTTGCACCGCGCTTAAATGACATAATATTGCCACGTGAACACGCCATTGAAGACCACCTTATCATGATGAATTATGTAAAGATCATGCTTTGCGAGGGTATCATTCATGGTGATTTATCAGAATTTAATGTCCTAGTTGACGAATACGGTCCTGTTATTATTGACCTACCACAGGCTGTAGATGCCTCAGCCAACAATAATGCTAAAAGCATGTTACTGCGCGATGTTGAAAATATTACTGATTATTATGCTCAATTTGCCCCAGAATTAGCAAAAAGTAAATATGCTCAAGAAATGTGGGCCTTATATGAAAAAGCAGAATTAACACCAGAAACCGAGTTAACGGGCCTATTTAAGGAAGACACAAAATCGGCTGATGTTGATACAATATTAGAAGAAATAAAAGCAGCATTTGCTGAAGAACAGGAACGATTAGAGCGTATTAGTGACGCTGATGAGTTAGATTAATCTATTATTATCAGTTAGTAACAGTCGTTGTAAAAATACCAAGTACTTCATCATCCGTTAAAAATCGACTTTGACCTACAGGTAGATTTTCATCCAAGAATAAGTTTCCGATGGCTTGTCGATGCAAGCCTATAACGGGATTACGAAACCGACCAAACATCCGCTTAATTTGGTGATAACGCCCTTCAATTAACTTAACTTCAGCAATATATTGATTAGTTTGTTGGCCTACAGTATTAGTGATAATTGTTAATTTTGCTGGCTTAGTGGTGATATTTTCAAATTCAAAATACATCCCTTGTGCAAAAGCTGACTGATAGTCATCTGTTAACGGGTTTTGTAAAGTGACTTGATAGCACTTTTCTACTTTATGCTCTGGGGACATAAGTCGTTCAGACCAACGACTGTCGTTGGTCAGTAACAGTAACCCGGAAGTATTTAAATCGAGTCGACCAACAATATGTAAGTTGTCTTTTTCTTCGTTACCACTGTCGCTAAATAAGTTTTGCTCGACAAGTAGGTCTATGACCGTTTTGTGTTGTTTATCTATCGTTGCACTGACTACACCAATAGGTTTATTAAGCATTATATAGAGCGCACGATTATCTTGTAAAATGTGACCATCTAGAGTGATTTTTGAGAACTTATCAATTCGTTGGCCAATATCATCTGCAATAATAGTATCTACCGCTATACGCTTTTTCGCTAACATTAAGCGCACAGCTCTGCGACTAACGCTGCAATTTTCACTAATGAAACGGTCGAGACGAGCAGTACTTAATGACATAAATAGGCATTCATTTTATCTGGGGATTAGAATTATTGATATTTTAGCCGCTTTTGATTCAAAAAATAGCGCAAACCTGTAGATAAGATTAACGAACCAGTTTAAGTATTGTTGTCTGCTTAACCGCTTCAGCTTCAACTTTAATCGGTTTAATATCAACACGTTCAGCAATGAGTTTGTTATTTTTAAAGCGATCGAAATGAGCTTGTTTAACTTGCATTTGCTGACAAAATTTATGGAAAGCTGCGTAATCTTTTCGATTAAATTTTTCATTCTCTCGTGTTAACAAACCATCTATGTAGGCGTTATCTCCATTTACTGTTAAATTGGCGATCGCCGTGTAGGGTTTACCATATTCATCAACACGTATAGCTCGTACGGTTTTTATTTCAAAAATCCAATCATCAACTTGTACAAATCGAGGCATTGATTCTATAGGGACACCGTCAGTGGGTTTATTGCTCATAATAGTTTTCGACTGCGTATTAACTAATAAAAATTCCAACTGTTTATTATCTACAGTTGGAAATTAGGGACTATAATTCTAGAGAGATATGGCTTATTTTTCAACCATTAATTGTTAATTTTTACAGCCGCAAGGTAGGTTTTTAGCTCGCTAGCACTGATTTCAGCGTCGGCATTTTTATCGATGTCTTTAAAATGCTTAACTAATTTTTCATCTTTGCTCGCAATAACTTCTGCTTCATTAAGCAAACCATTTTTATCTTCATCGAACTGAGTCAGTATGGCCGGTGTACTTTTTGCTACATTGTCTACCGACAACATTTTAGTTGCCACAGGTTTAGTTGCTGCTTGTT
This sequence comes from Colwellia sp. BRX8-4, assembly GCF_014077345.1. Lineage (NCBI taxonomy): Bacteria > Pseudomonadati > Pseudomonadota > Gammaproteobacteria > Alteromonadales > Colwelliaceae > Colwellia > Colwellia sp. BRX8-4. Next base: position 55,045 of record NZ_JACGVS010000022.1, on the reverse strand, counting down.
CAGCAATAGGAATATCTAGGCTTGCAACTTTATCTCCTGCGTTGACAAAATACGAAGCTAAGGCACAAGTACCAACAAGTAGAGTCACTTTTGTTAAGCTAATAGAATTCATTTTAATTCCTTTATTTATAGAGTTCATCGGGTTATTTTAATGATTGTAATAATATCATTAACGACATTGCAGGAATCGAACCAAAAATATAAAGCACTGATTTAATTCAATTAATGATAAAACCAAAATAACTAAGCCGCCTAAAGTGTCGCCATTAAGCAACAGATAAAACAGCCCAAAAAAAAGTAAAAAAACAAAATCGTTAATAATTCAGAAAATAACCGATGTAAAACAGTGACTAACTTATAAAAGTCATAACAAAAAACATTCTAGTATCATCTAAAGTACTGTCTCAAATAAGCGACACGCTTGTTTTTTATCTTAATAAAACTAAAATACACTCCTGATTAATACTTGTGATATCTATGAAAAAACTTAGCTTGTCCGAACTTTTTGCAATAAATTTGTATTCGATTAGAAAACTAAGCATTTTAGGTTTTACTTTTGTTGCGTTTCCGCTAGTCATAGCGTTAATTTATAGCGCAAATCAAGTCACTGAGCTTTCTCAACAAAGTACATCGGCTATCTTTAATGTTGCTGAACTCGTTAAAACAAACCGTCAAATTAACTTTACCTTAGCTAAAATGGAACGCAGTGCTGGGCAATTTATCATTCTAAAAGATCAAGACTTATTGAGTGCTTATTTAAAAGACGAACAAGTTATCTTAAAAGCAATGGCAAGTAATAACCTCTTTAAAAGCAACCCAAGCTTACGCTTACTCAGCACAGAGTTTTCTCAAGCGATTGAGTACCTGCATAGCTACTTAACGCGGCACCCTCTAGAAGAATCGTCATTAACATCGTTACAAGAACAATTTACCCAACTAGTTTCGATACGAAAAACAATAGCCGAACAAAGTAATAACTTACTCATTTTACAAGTAGAACAGGTTAAAGATTCTGCCAACGGTGTTAGACACGATATGCTAAAAAGCTTACTTATCATTCCCTTTACTTTACTTATCGCCGCAATTTTTATCTATTTAATCACTAAACCGCTCAAGCAGTTACTCAGTAAAATACATCATTTAGCATTAGGAGACTTTGAAAAAAAGGTCACTTTACATGGCTCACCTGAGATGACAGAAATTGCTGACGCCTTGGAAGTGATGCGTAAGCGCTTGCATGCTCTGGAATTACAAAAATCGAGTTTTATTCGTCATATTTCCCATGAACTAAAAACGCCACTTGCCGCCATTAGAGAGGGAACAGAATTACTGTACGATAACAGTGTTGGTGAGTTAAACGCTGAGCAGCAAGAAATATCTAACATTATCCGTAGCAGTGTTACCCGCTTGCAACGTTTAATTGAAGACTTACTTGACTTTAATATTGTGCTCGACTCAACCAGTTTGCAAGATACTGAAATTGTTGATTTATCATTGTTAGTTACTCAGGTATTACAGCAAAGAACTTTAGATATTAAACAGAAAAACTTAACCATTGACTATAAAAACCACGCAATACAACTCAAGGTCAATGCCAAACAATTAAGTGTTATTTTAGATAACCTCTTATCCAATGCGATAAAATACTCGCACGACAATAATGTTATTAACATTAACTGTTCACTTGATAATAGTCTGTTGTCGATAACCGTTATTGACCAAGGTCGCGGAATAGCCAGTAGCCAAAAAGAAAAAATATTTGATGCTTTTTATCAAGGAACACCGGCAAAGAATGCCAAAATAAAAGGTAGTGGTTTAGGTTTAACCATAGTAAAGGAGTTACTGATGCGCTTAAATGGCACCATTAATATAACCAGTAACACAGGTAAAAATAGTGGCACTGCCATGACAATAACCTTGCCTAATGCTTTTCTAACAAAAAAAATGAGTGGAGTATCAGTGTAATGTTATATTTATTTTATAGAATACTCACTGTTAGTTTTTTACTGTTATTACTGCCCGTGTTAACGGGTTGTCAGTTACTAAACAGCGACAATAAAAGCCATCACATTAACAGTGGCCCCCTTGATTATACAGAATATTATTTGTCTTTAGTCGAGTTAAACCAAGCACAAATTGCCGATAAAATACACCAACATCAATTAGTTTCGTTAGCCGAGAGCATGTTAATCAAACAAGATAAAAATAACAGTGCTGAAACTATTGAATGGCAATTAAAATCAGCACTATTTTTTGCTCTACCTCATTCACCGGTTCACAATCCGTTTACCGCAAAAAGTAAATTAAATCAGCTGTCGCTTATTACCCTGAGTAAAAACAATCTAAGCCAAAGCGACTTTGCCTTTTTTAGTATGTTAAAAACACAACTCAACCAGCAGATATTACAACTGAATGAACTATCGCAAGAAAAAAAGGCGCGACAGCTCATTAAGCAAGCCTATCAAGATCAACAACAACAATTAGAAGTGTTAAAGCAGCAAATAAATCAGCTGAGAAAAATAGAACATAATATTAATGAGCATGGGCAGTAAAAATGATGGTTTCAACAAACAGCAAAAAATTCGATCAGCAAAAAAGTGAAAAAATACTACTTGTTGATGACGATCCCAGTTTATTAAGATTACTTGGTATCCGCTTATCTGCTGCGGGTTATCAAATAGAGTCAGCAAACAGTGCTAAAATGGCTTTAGGTATTTTAGAAACATTTCATCCGCAATTAGTGATCAGCGATTTACGTATGGAAGGTATGGACGGTATGGCATTATTTGAAAAAATCCGTCAGCAACAGCCTAATTTGCCCGTCATCATTATGACCGCACACGGCACGATACCCGATGCTATTAGTGCGACTAAGCAAGGCGTATTTAGTTTTTTAACCAAACCTTTTGAAAGCCAAGAATTACTCTCTACTGTGCAAGAAGCCATTCGCTTACAACCACAAAGTAGCGCTCATAATACCGACAAAAAAGCCGATATTTGGCGCAAGAAAATAATTAGCCGAAGTGCCGTTATGTCTTCGTTGTTACAGCAAACTTATCAAGTTGCCCAAAGTGACTTTAGTTTATTGATCCATAGTCCCAGTGGTACAGGTAAAGAACTCCTGGCAAAAGCCGTGCATTTAGCAAGTAAGCGTCATGATAAAAAATTTACGGCGATTAATTGTGCGGCAATACCTGAACAATTACTCGAGTCGGAGTTATTTGGACACTGTAAAGGTGCTTTTACTGGCGCAGATAAAAATCATCAAGGGCTTTTCCAATCAACCCATGGCGGTACGTTATTTCTTGATGAAGTCGGCGACATGCCGATGAGCTTTCAAGTTAAATTATTACGCGCCTTACAAGAAAAAGAAGTGCGCCCAGTCGGCAGTGCCCAGTCAGTAAAAGTCGATGTCCGTATTATTGCCGCTACCCATAAAAATTTACAACAAGCCATCATAGATAAAAGCTTTCGTGAAGATCTTTACTACCGCTTAAATGTTGTGGAACTCACTTTACCAGCCCTGTCTGAACGACGTGAAGATATTCCTTTGCTTGCCCAGCACTTTTTAACAGTCGCGATTAAAAGTACCAGTCATAAAATAAACGGCTTTAGCCAAGCCGCGATGGAGATTTTAATTAGGGCTGAATGGCCCGGTAATATTAGACAATTACAAAATGTTGTTGAGCAATGCGTCGCTTTATCTACCGAGCCATTAATTAGTGAGAGTTTAATTAATAATGCTTTACGTAATGAAAGTGCACAGCTGCCTTCTTTTCAAGAAGCGAGAGAGCAATTCGAGCGTGACTACTTAGCAAAATTACTAAAAACCACCGAAGGTAATGTTTCACAAGCCGCAAAAATAGCGCAGCGAAACCGAACAGAATTCTATAAACTATTGAAAAAGCATCACTTAAATGCTGAATCATTTAGAGTAGACAACAACATGATTTCACAAGCATAGCCGAGCATAACTAAACGATGAAAAGCTTACACTTAACCAACTTTTTTCCTTATCAGCTGACGCAACTACAAGTAAAAGTGAGTGATAACATTGCTGATATTTACACAGGAAGATTTGAGCTTTCTCGTCAAGAATGGCGAGTGCTAGCCAGCTTAGGTAACGGAGAGTTATTATCCGCAAAGCAGGTAGGTGAACAAACTAACTTAGAAAAAATGCCGGCGAGCCGCGCAATAACAAGGATGCAAGCTCAGGGATTATTGGTTAAAAACACAGATAAATCCGATAAACGCTCTTCGCTATTAAAACTAACCACGCAAGGTTTGGCTATATATCAACAGTTAATACCTATGGTGCTAGCTCGTGAGCAAGAACTATTATCGGTATTAAGTGCTGAAGAAAAAAATCAGCTAGCTAATATTATTGAAAAATTAACTTTAAAATCAGTGGATATAGCGAATCAATAACAATGACAATTGTCGCTGATAATGACTAGCCAAACTCTCCATTAAACAGCCTAGGTGAAATTGGCAGACAATAAATACCTACCGTAGAGCTTAGGTTTTATCGGCTGTTATTGAACGACTCATTATTAATTAAAAAGAAGAAATTGCCGTCACTAAAGTGTCAGTAACTTCAAAAAATGCCTCACCAGATCATCGTTAATACCATCAGATAAAATAGTCTGGCAACAAAATTTTTCTGATAATACGACATGTTTTACCTCTGAACTCAAAGGGCTGGGTCAAAATAAAGAGTAAATGACGTTGCGTTAAACCCGTAGAACGATTAAAGCTAACTAGCCATGAACTATAGATTTAATACTCTAACTGTTGACAAGCTATATTAATAGTCTCAAAATAACGACCATAATTGATTAGGTGCTCAATATTTATATTTTAACAAGGTATGAATTAGAGATAATCGGGAAGTTAGTACATGCTATGCATAATTCTAACGCTGCCCCCGCAACGGTAATACTTTACGCTATGTAAAGTTAAGCCCGGAGACCGGCCTAAATGATATCGAATGACTTGCAGTGCGGTGGGCGCTACGGAATTTAATGACATTAGCAATAGCTAGTTGTCATGATCCTTCCGTACCTCCCTCAAAATTTTTTGAGGTTATTATTTTTTCTTATTTACGAAATATCTTTGTTCTTTTACTCATAGCTATGCCTGTATTTGCGCAAGTAGAAGACGTGTCAACTGACGATATAGAAGTCATTGAAGTTGTTAATGATCAGTCATTTAATACACCTAATTATCAAGTATTACATCGCGAAAGCTTTATATACTCATCGCAAACGCTTGCCGATATTTTACAGTCGATAAATGGCATTCAAATTCGCCAAATAAGTGGAATTGGTAATCCTGTCTCTGTTTCAATTAGAGGGTCGAGTAGTAAGCAGGTCCAACTTTATATTGATGGTCAACTGATTAACGATAGCCAATTTGGTGGTTTTGATTTAAACCAGATACCCACAGAACAAATTGAAAGTATTGAAATCAGTAAAAATCAAGCGATTGGTACCGGCGCTACCCCTATAGGTGGTGTTATTCGCATTAACACTTACAACCCCACTGAAGACTCCAGTAAATTAACCTTGGCCACGGGCTCATTTGGCTATCAAGAAGTTAATGCGCTTTATAATAAAGCATTTAAAACTCACAGTCTGTCTTTTGGTGGTCATTATATTAACAGTGACAACGATTACGATTTTATCGTTCCTGCGGGCTTTAGTAGTAGTGATACGTCTGACAGACAAGCATTAAGAAATAATGAGTTTACAAAGAAGTCTTTTTTTATAAACGACATATTCCAATTTAATCAACATCAGATCAGAGTCAATGTACAATATAACGATCAAGAAAAAGCCCTGCCTAATTACCAAAACAACTCCCCTGAAAACAATTCGACGTTAAACTCTGACAACTTACGCTATAGCTATCAACATCAATGGTTAAGCAAATCCCCTTGGCTAAATTCAATTGAATTTGAAGCCTACGCTGAAAATAAAGATGAGCGTTATATTTCAAGTCCCGACTCGATAAAACTTGATATCAATGATTATGAAACAACAAAAAAACATATCGGCTTTAAACCTTACCTTACATGGAACGAGTTTAATCTAGTGCCATTTGTCAGTTTTAATAAACAAAATTTCAGCTCTGTTAGCGAACACAACGGAAAACCAACGCAATGTAATGGTATAGCGTCATGTGATATTTCAGCAAAACAAGAACAACTCAACATAGGCTCTCGCATTGAGTGGCAACCCGAGTCACTCCCCATAGAAGTGTATGCATTGTTGAGTAACCTACAAGAGAAAAATTCAAACATAGCGATTAATCAATCCAGTGCAGCTAAGTTTGTAGCCAATGATAATTATCAAACAACTGAAGTCGGGTTAAGCTTTAAGCAAGGTAATTTAAAAGTTACCAGTAACTTAAGTAATGGTGTGAGAACACCGACATTATACGAATTATTTGGTGATAGAGGCTCCTTTAAGGGTAATGATAATTTATTGCCAGAAGAAGCAAAAACACTCTCAATGGGGGGGCAGTACCTTTACAAAAGTTTGTCTATATCTTCATCTATTTACCAACAAAAATTAGAAAATTCAATTGTTGCCATTTTTAACTCAAGTAATGTCGGTAGCTATAGAAATGTCAGTAATGCAGACTTGTTAGGCATTGAAATTCAAACAAATTATCAATTATTAACACAATTATCTTTCGCACTACAAGCCAATATTATAGACAGTGAAACCACATCAAAATTTGTCGCATTTAATAAGAAGAAACTACCTGGTATATATCATCAACAGTACAGCGTAGCGTTGAAATACAAGGTGAATTCCGCATGGAACATGTCATTTAAAGTAAGTAAAGATAAAGACTTGTACTTCAATCTCATTAACAGAATTCAAAATAATAACGGTCATGTAGGTAATGGTAATCCAGCCAACCGCACCGTATCAGATTTTTCAGTCAACTGGAAAAAAGGCAAACATAGAATATCTTTTGCCGCCAATAATTTATTTAACGACAAATACCAAGATCTTGCGAATAGAACATCGCAGGGTCGTAGCTTAAAAATAAAATACACAATTAAGGGATTTTAAATGTTAACTAGCTTTAAAAAACACATATTACCATTAAGTTTAGTACTGAGCACTGTTGCTCTTGCAGGCTGTGGCGGAAGTTCAAAAAGTAATGTCGCACCAATAGTTACCGGCGCAAGTAGCCCAACGATAGAAGAAAACACAACATCAGTTGGCACCTATAATGCTACTGATGCCGATGGAGACGCTATCGTACTTTCACTTACGGGTAATTCAAGTGGTTTATTTAGCATCACACAAAGTGGTGAATTAAGCTTTATAGATGCTCCTGATTTTGACAGCGGTGAAGTCGGTCCTTTCGCTGTCACAATTGTTGCAACGGATGACAGTAAAAAGAACTTAACCGGTGAATTGGCTATTCAAGTGAGTGTCGGTGATGTGAAAGACACACCATCATTCGCGGTTGTTCAAACAGTTGCACCTGATTTTTCAGGCTCTGAAGTTGTGACCTTAGACCCAATTACAGAGCAAGTCACCAAAGGCTATTATATTAAAGATGCCTCTGACTATACTGTTCGTAGCTACAATAAAGACGTTTTTCACATTGGCCGTTATAACATTGATTCTATTTCAAAATATAATGCTGATGCCCTTGATACAGAAGTTTGGTCATATACAACCCAAGATACCGGCGATTCAAATACTCGTAATCCCTATGACTTAGTGTCGGTCAATGAAAGCAAAGCTTATCTTTTACGTTACGGTTCAGACAAAGTTTGGATTGTTAATCCTCAGGCAACACAATTTGAAGATTTCAAATTGGGTCAATTAGATCTATCTAGCTACATCGCTGATAACAATAGTAATGGCACACCAAACCCTGCCTCAGCGACAATTGCCGACGGTAAACTGTTTATTGCTATGCAACGTTTATCAGACTCTTTTTCACCAAACACAGCTTATGTAGCCGTTTTTGATACAGCGACAGACCAAGAGATTGAAACAAATGCTGATGAAAATGATAATCTTAAAGGTATTCCGCTTCAAGGCTTAAACCCACTGGGTCATAGTATAGTGAGTCAAGGCGATACGGTATATGTTACAACACGTAACTCATATAGCAGTGCTGACTTAACCTCTAGTCGCATCGAAGCGATAGCGACAAGTGATTATAACTTGAGCAGTGTTTTGTCTGCTGCAGATATTGAAAATAATACCGGTGCTTATATTGGTTCAAGCGTTGTCGTATCCGAAACAAAAGGCTATTTTGTTGCCAGTGAAACATTTTTTACGCCAAGTTATTATGAGCTTTCAACGGTTTATACCTTCAATCCAACAACGGGTGTTATTGCTAATGAAAAGGTAGCGGCTACGGGTACTGAACAAATTAGCTATATTGCTTTAGATGCTGCAAACTTTCTTTGGCTTAGCGTAAGCAATCCAGAGAAGCCAGGCGTTGATGTTATAAATACTGAAACTAACCTTAAAGCATTTCCAAGACTTGCAACAGAATTAAACCCATCTGCCATTGCCTTTATTGAATAAGATTCGCTTAAAGGTAAGACATTAAGAAGTAATTTGATTTAGGGCACATATTTATGTGCCCTTTTTTATTTTTACTCAGTGCTATATTAAGTGTTAGTTAACGCACAATATTAACGGGTTTAATTGCATTCACCCGTATGACTACGAGAACGACCTTATTTAACGTTATATCAAGTGTCTCTTGCTGTTAACCTGCCAATAACCTGTTGAACCTTATAATACAGTCATAGCAATCACGTCTGCAGAACTAATGCAGTAGCGAAACTCAGCAGGTATTTTTTGTTGTATCACTGTGCCATTTAAGATGAATAACCTGCGGTGCTATTAATCGGTAGCTCGATGAATATGAAAAGTGTAATTTATCAAGGCCTGGTCGTGTAAGACAGCATAGTGGACTTAAATTAAGGTCAGTAATAAGCATTACTTTCCCTGCTAATTACCATGGCAGGGGCTGCGCAAAATTATCATTAGCTTAGCCTTTAATTTACTGAGCTGATAGATAAATCATCAATCAGCTCAGTAAATTGAACCGCTATCTTTGCTGATCAATTTTTTCACACATATCTGCAACACCACTTAACATTCTGGTACTGAATCTATGTAATAAATCTGCATCAACGTGAATAAACTTATTGTTTTTCACCGCGGGTATTTCTGGCCATTTTTGCCAGTCAATAATGGGTTGTGGTTTATCGGAGTTTTCATCCGGTAAAATCATTAAGTGCGGCTGGGCAACAATAACGTTTTCCGTGCTTATCTTTGGATAAGGCGTCGGGTTATCCTTAAAAACGTTCACTCCCTGGCACACTTCAATTAACTGATTTATCCAGGTTGTGCCATTAATGGTCATCATTGGCTCTGACCACAGTTGATAAAAAACGGGGATGGCTTGCTTAGTTTTATTATCGAGCCGTAATTTTTTTAAACGTTGTTCATAAGCTAACGCGACACTTTCTGCTTGCTGTTGATGTCCGGTTAAACCGCCAAAATAACGTAATTCAGTGGCAACATCTGCAATATCTACTGGATTACTAAAAACAATTTTTAGTCCTAAGCGTTTCATTTTATCAATGTCACTTTGCGAGTTGCCTGACTTCCAAACAATAACTAAATCAGGATTCAATGCCAATAATTTTTCTATTTGCATGCCGTGATAGCTGCCAACACGCGGAATATCTAGCGCCGCTTTAGGGTAATCGGAATAGGCAACCGCACCGACTATTTTATCGCCAGCACCAATATCAAATAACATTTCAACAATATGTGGCGCTAAGGCAACGATGCGCTTTGCCGATTGCTCAGCAAAACTTTTACTGGGTATGACTATCAGCAATAAGCTTATTACGGCGAAGGATATAAATCTTTTTGTCATTTTATTAAGCCTTTTACTTTTTAAGAGGCGCTTTTCAAGCACTAGGGTGTGGTCGTTTTGCTGTTGTTAATAATATCTTCAATCGCTGATATTTTTAGGTATTGCTGGCAAACATTAGCCAAACGTTCAAGCTGTTGCTCTCGGTGTTCATCAAGATTAATCGTCCGCTGGATGTCATTGTTACTGTCTAACCAGTCAACTAATAATTGTGTCGCAGCCCCTTCATCAAAAATACCATGTAGGTAAGTACCCGCTATTTGATTATCATTTGAAACACAACCATCGCTGGTCTGATTGTCACTTTTATTGAACAACAGAGGCACAGGCGTTTTATTATCAATAGCCGTCATGGTAGAAACACCACAATGAATTTCATAACCTTTAACCTGACAACTTTTACTGCCCAAGGTCATAGTGGCAGAGACTTGTGCTAATTTTTTTGCTGCGGTTAATTCAGTGGTAAGTTCGAGTAAACCTAAACCCGTTATCGCCTCAATCGTTGACTCAATACCTTCAGGATCGCTGATAGTTTGCCCAAGCATTTGATAGCCACCGCAAATACCAAACACTTTACCGCCGTAGCGCAAATGACGTTCTATATCGCTTTGCCAATCTTGTTCTTTAAGAAATTGCAGATCAAAAATAACATTTTTACTGCCGGGTAAAATCACTAAGTCACAATTGTTTATCCGCTCGCCCATTTTGACATAACGTAAATTTATTTCAGGGTTTAAACGTAACGTATCAAAGTCGGTATGGTTACTTATGTGCGGTAATAACGGTACAACAATATTTATTTTGGCTTGTTCAACCTTGTTTTCAATCGCAACGGCATCTTCGGCGTCAAGTGCTAAGTCGTGTAAATAAGGTAATACCCCTAATACTGGCTTACCCGTTTTCTCTTCTAACCAATCAAGTCCAGACGTTAATAAGTTAATGTCTCCACGAAAGCGATTAATTATAAAACCTTTCACGCGGTTTTGCTCTGAAGGTGATAATAGCTCGAGTGTCCCCACTAAGTGAGCAAAAACACCACCCCGGTCGATATCAGCAACGAGGATCACAGGACAATCTACCGCTTCGGCATAGCCCATATTAGCAATATCATTAGCGCGTAAATTTATCTCTGCGGGGCTACCTGCCCCTTCAACCATTAGCAGCTGAAACTCTTTCGCTAAACGGTGATGTGATTCGAGGACAGCGTCCATCGCTACTTTTTTATAGTCGTGGTAGCTGGTCGCCTCCATATTTGATATGGCTCGACCATGAACAATCACTTGTGCCCCCGTATCACTATTGGGTTTAAGTAATATCGGATTAAAATCAACACGTGGTGCAATCTTTGCGGCCACTGCTTGTAGTGCTTGCGCCCGACCAATTTCACCACCATCACTAGTAACAGCACTATTTAAAGCCATATTTTGTGGCTTAAACGGTGCTACTTTATAACCTAAATTTACAAATACTCGGCATAAACCAGCCACCAAGGTACTCTTTCCAGCGTCAGAGGTGGTGCCCTGCACCATTAATGTTTTCATTAATTTTGTTGTTCCGATATTTTACTTATCAACGCGTCACTTTTTAATGTTAGTGGTAATCCAGCGATAACAAAATCGACTTGCTTGGCTAATGTAGCTAGTTCTTGATGCAGCCAACCTGCTTGGTCGACAAATTGTCGCGACAGCTCGCCCATAGGCACAATGCCATGCCCGACCTCATTACTAACAAAAATAAGTTTTTTTGATTGATAGGCGTTGGTATCGCTAATAAATAGCGTTATAAATTCGATAAACAGTGACTTTTGCTGGCGATAAAACTCGCTATCTTGATGGCATAAACAATTACTTAACCAAAGTGTTAAGCAATCAACCAGCACACAATCACTGCTTTGTAATGCTTGTTGAAGTGCCTCAGCTAAATACAACGGCGATTCAAGCAGTTGCCAATGTTGAGGACGTTCGCCTTGATGCTGTAAAATACGTGCGCTCATTTCCTCATCATGGGCTTGCGCCGTAGCGAGATAACATATCGTTAGCCCTGCTGATTCAGCCTGTTTGGCAATATTTTCGGCGAGGCTCGACTTTCCTGAGCGTGCTCCGCCTAAAATTAGATGAAGTGTATTAGCATCACTAATTTTCATAGGCCTGCCTCCGTCAAAAATGTTGTCGCTGGAGATGCTAAGACCAGTAAAATAGTATAAACCGCCACTTCTAAAATTTGTTGCGCAGCTCCTAAACAATCACCAGTAAAACCACCTAATTGACGATTAAACCAAAATATTAATAAAAGACGCATTAGCCATAAGCCCGCTATTAGTACTAAACAATGCACGGCTGGTAATAAGCTAAACATCACCACCGCTGCGGTAATTAATAAGATTAACAAGCCTTTTAGAGATAAATGTTGCGCTAAAGGTTTAACTTTTGATTGTGCATCTTCGCTGACATAAGCCATGCTAAAGATTAAACTGGTACTGACGGCTCGGCTTAAGGTATGCGCTATAATCAATGCCACAAAAAGTGCTAATAAAGGATTGCTGCTATGGCTACTTAATAACACTAAACTCTGATATTTGACCATTAAAATGAAAAATAAGCTGGCTGCGCCATAAGTCCCTAAACGGCTATCTTTCATAATGTTTAGCTTTTGTTCAACGGTCCAACCACCACCAAAGCCATCCCAAACATCAGCCCAACCATCTTCGTGAAAAGCGCCGGTAAGCAATAAGCTCGCCGCCATAGAAATAAGTACCGCTAAAGAAATGGGTAAAAAGCTCGCCAACAACACTAAAATAGAGGCGGTGATCACACCAATAAACAAACCAATTAAGGCAAAATATCGGCTCGCTTGATGAAGCATTTCAGGTTTTACCACCTCAGGTAAACGCACCGGTATACGAGTAAAAAAACTTAAAGCAAGTAACAACAAATAGTATTGTTGTTGGCATTGTTGCCAGCGTGATTGCTTAGTCATTTAATCTTCAGCTTTGTTAGTGTTAGCACCAGTAACATCGGTCACTTGCGCCTGAGTAAAGCTTGCCATATCATTATAAAAAGCCACAGCCGCCTGAATTAATGGCAGTGCTAATGCCGCGCCTGTGCCTTCCCCTAAGCGTAAACCTAAATTTAATAGCGGCTTAACCTGCAAATGGCTAAGCATTATTTGATGACCTTGCTCACCCGAGCAATGGGCAAAAATCATATAATCTTTAACATTTTTATTAATACTAATAGCGAGCATAGCGGCGGCAGTACAAATAAAACCGTCAACAACAACAAGCATTTCTTGTTCGGCCGCCGCTAACATAGCGGCGGTAATTTGTACGATTTCAAAACCACCTAAAGATGCTAAAATTTCTTTAGGGCTGCTGAGACTTCCTTGATGAAGCACTAATGCTTGCTCAATGACCTGTTGTTTGATTTTTACTATTTCATCACTAACGCCAGTACCTCGTCCAACACATTCACTGGCTGGAATCCCCATAACAGCCGCCATAATAGCTGCGGCAGAAGTGGTGTTACCAATTCCCATTTCACCAAAAGCGATTAAGTTACAGCCTTTTTCATGAACTGATTTGACCAAAGCAGTCGCTTTTTCAAAACCGAGTTCAACTTGCGCTAGACTCATCGCTGGTGCGATATTTAATGGTGCGGTGATATTGCCTAAACGTTGATTGATAACGCCTGAACAATTATCAATTGGCGATAAAATACCCGCATCTACCACACTTAACTGCCAACCAAGCTGCTTACAAAAGACATTAATCGCCGCGCCACCGCTGGCAAAATTAGCCACCATTTGTGAGGTCACTTCACTCGGTGCAATAGAAACACCTTGCGCTGCGACACCGTGATCACCGGCAAATATAAATAAACTAGGATGTTTTATACTCAATGATTGTCGGTCAGTATTTACTGTTGATAACTGCACAGCGGCAATAATTTTAGCGGTATCTTCTAGTTGGCCTAATGCGCCGAGTGGTTTAGTTTTTCCATCGATAGTCGACTGGATCTGTTGATTAAACACATCAGTTACTTTTTTAATAGCAAAGTTCATCAATAGCTCCTTTAAGCTTTATTTTTGCGAAAGTACAACAAGGATAAAAAGAATAAGCTCCCCAAAGCAGAAGTGATAACACCTACGGGTAGCTCTTGGTTTTCTAGTACAACTCTCGATAATACATCCACCCAAATCATAAAAATACCACCGACTAAAGCCGTTAACATAATGCCAAAAACAGTACCTTGAGAAACAAAAAATCGTACAATATGGGGTATCATCAAGCCAACAAAGCCTATACCACCACACAAAGAGACTAACGTTGCGGTGATCAGTGAACTCAGTACCAACATCACTAAGCGAAAGCGGTTAACATTAATACCTAAGGTTGTAGCACTTTCATCGCCTAGCAACATTGCATTCAGTTGGCGTCGATACGCTAACATCATAATGACACAGCTAATAATAACGACCGCGGGAAACCATAAAATAGACCATTGCGCACGCGAAAAACTGCCCATAGTCCAAAATAATATCGCCGTAACCGCTTGTGGATCGGTATGATAAAGTAACAAGCTAGTAAACGAGCTGAACAAAAACGATAACGCTACGCCAGCCAATAGCATAGATTCAACTTGTTGACTTTGCCGACGACCAGAGATCATTAGCAACATTAGCATCGCCACTAAACTGCCCGCAAAAGCCGCGACAGGTGTTACAACAGAAATAGTGCTGCCCAATAAAACAATAGATATAACGACTCCTAAAGAAGCCCCTGAAGAAATACCAAAAAGATAAGGGTCGGCTAATGGATTTCGCGTTACCGTTTGTAAAATCAGCCCAGAAACCGCTAAGCCACAACCCGCTAAAAAAGCTAAAATAGCGCGCGGCATACGTAATTCCCAAATAATACGCTCATAAAAAATCACCTCGCTCGCGTCTTTATCTGTGGATAAACTAGCCAGTAGACTCGAAGTAACATCGCTAAAACTAATATCTGCAGCACCTAAAGATAACGACGCAATAAAGCTGATAACACCAAAAGCTAAGGTCAGAAAAATAATCCACGAATGATTGACCTTAAACATGAGGTAACGCTCTACTTTCTGCCGTTTTTTCTTGAGTATCGTAGCCATAGAAATAAGAAATATGAGGAACCTTATGTTGTGGATGAAGAGAGACTTGCGCGCAGACACCAAATACATTTGATAACATTTCAGAGGTGATCACCGCTTGTGGTGACCCTTGCTCAACCAGTTTACCTTTATCTAACACCAGCAGTTGATCGCACATCGCACTGGCAAGGTTTAAATCATGAAAAGACGCAATAACCGTGATGCCTAGCGATTTAGCTAATTCAATAACCTGAATTTGGTAGCGAACATCAAGATGACTGGTTGGCTCGTCCATAATAAGTAAGCTGGGCGTTTGCACGATAGCACGAGCTATAAGTGCGCGTTGTTTTTCTCCACCGGATAAATGTTCAAAATTTTGTAAGTTTTTATCCACTAAGCCAACTTGCTTAATAGCACGGTCTATCTTAAGTCGGTCGCTGGCTTGTTCACGGGTAAATAGACCTTTGTGTGGCAGTAAACCCAGCGCAACAACGTCATGAACAGTTAAGTTAAAATGGGTGGGTGTTTCTTGTAAAACTACAGCGATATCTTGAGCATATTGATAGGCGTCATACTTTTGCCAAATATCTTTTTGATTAAATTGCACCAAACCAGAATCAGGTTTTACGTAACGATATAAGCAGCGAAGTAAGCTAGACTTTCCGGCACCATTAGGCCCTAAAATACCAGTAAAACTGCCTTTTTTAATGGTGAAAGAAATATCATCTAAAATAAGTTGGCTGTCGGCATGCCAAGAAAGATGCTGCACTGAAAGCAATGCGGTATTAGCGGTATTTATTGATGAGGATTGATCCTGGCTACTATTCAAAAATTGCTACTCACATACTATTGACACTTAAGGAGCATCAAACAGAGCACAATCAATCTCTTAGTATATGAAAAACTCAAGAGTCGACAATACAATGTTCGAGTAAACCCGCTCGACTTTGTTGGTTTTGCCTGTCATTTTGATAGGCAAATGACTCTAAATTAATGGGTATCCTGACTTAAGCTTTATGGTTATTAACTACCACTAAAAGGCTTTTACAGTTGCGGGTACAGTTGCGGTTTTTCACCACATTCCCACATTAAAAATGAGTTATATAATTTTGTTTGGAGATTATCGTCTGCTCACTAAAAATAGCAAGGTTTAATTGCCAATAACACCGAATTCATTGACTTATCGAGGTAACTTATCACCACACTATTTTTGGCCAATCAACGCCACTATCATCAGTATAAATATTAACTTTAACTAGCCCTGCATAAGGAATATCAATATGACTCATGTGAACCGTGCCCGGCATAGGCAAATTAAGTACACGCGCAATTAAGTGTTTGATAACACCACCATGCGCAACCACCAAGGTATTTCCTTCGGGTGCGTCTGCGAGCCATTCTTGCCACCAAGTATCGACACGCTTAACAAAATCAGCCATAGCTTCACCATTAGGCACAGTATGCTGCCAAGGGTTTTGCCAAAAATCACCCAGTGAAGGCTGCAGAGCACTGGCTTTTATCTGCCACAAGGCTTGATAGGTTTGTCCATCCCAATCACCAAAATTCATTTCTTTAAGGTTATCGCTTAATTGGAGATTAATGCTGTATTTTAATGAGTATGCTTTGGCAAACACCTGACAACGTTGCAAAGGTGAACTGATACAAAAGGATATCTCTGGTAATTTTTGGCTAACGTCCCACAGCTGTTGCAAGCCATTTTCAGAAAGTGCGACATCTGTTTTACCGGCTAAAATACCCGGTGTAGCAATTTCACCATGGCGTAATAAATATAAAGTCCGCTGTAGCAAAGCATTACCTCTTAATATATATAGTGTAAAAAAGCATAGCGTAACCTTAAATTCAACATTGCGTAAGTACTATGACAAATAGCTGTGCACTTATAAACAACAGCACAGGAGTCAATGTTGTTCACTTTAGCGAAAGTGAGCACTTAACTATCTTGCCATTTAGCCTCTCGTTAACCGAAGAAGCGCACGTTTTAACCTCTTCCTTTCCTTTCATGATGAGGCCTAGATTTAAAGCTGAAATACCTGCTAATTCGTTTGGATCTTGTGATACTGGTGGAAACCAAGGTGGTCCTCCCCCTTAATACTTTAATGTAATAGCAAGAAGTGCCTAAATTCATCTATAAAAAAGCCGCTCAGTTTACCTGAACGGCTTGGCTAATTTAAATATGTTTAACTTTACTATTTAATTAGAAACTATAACGAGCAGTCAGTGTAATTCTACGTGGAGCTTGGTAGTTTACCGGTGTCGTATAGTTAGGGTTAGGCAGTCTCGATGAAGCCGAGCCTACGTCACCTGTTTCATTGTATTCAGTGACTTCTTGAAAGTTAAAGGCATTTCTGACATTGACTTTCACGGTTAAGCCATCAACATATTCCGGCTTATATGTTAAACCTAGGTCAACATTTTTAACCCATGGAGTACGGCCTTGATCGCCACGATTACCTAAGACACCACCACAGTAAAACGATGAAGCACCGTAATTAGCTAAACCGCCAGCATCAACACCTAACTCATCTCTAAGTTCGTCAAGCGGAATAAAACCAACACAGTTTCTTGGACGACCAGATTGTAAACTGAAATTAGCAGATACTGAAATCTCATCATTAACTTGGTATGCACCAAAAGCTTTAAAGGTGTGACGACGATCATTGGGTAAAGCACCATAGGCACCATGCTGAAATAATGCATTATCAATGTCTTGTGTTAAACCTGCATCCTCTTGCTCTAGAGTCGAGTTAACATAACCTTCTGAGTTACCTTCACTTTTAGCTAAAGTATAAGAGCCCTGCAAGAACCAACCGTCAGCAAAAGGCTTCTCGAAAGTGAATTCTAAAGCTTTATAAGTACGTTTGTATTTTTCTAGGCCGAAGTATTCTTCAGGAACACTTTCTACGTCGTAATTACCGTCATTGTTAAGATCCAGCGCAATAGAAAAATCATTACCTGGGTTCATCATCATACAGCCAGCCATTGATTTATAATCGAAATCATTATAACCATTGTCTGTTGCATAATCGATAAATGGCTGATGAGAACAGTAATCATCCATGCCATCTTTAACTTCACGGTAAATAGCCTTGGCACCTAAAATCCAGTCATCAACCTGCTGTTGATAGCCAAGAATAAATTCATCTTGATGCATAGGTTTTAAGTTTGTTGCCGCTACGGTTCTTGAATCAGGCGCTTTCTCATCACCGTTAGAGTTTCTTGTACCAATAGCGTCGCCCACTTTATCAGGAGCAGCAGTGATTGGATTTTCATCAGCACTGTCTACATAAAAGTACTCTTCATAGCTCCATTCAGTGCCTGCAGCACGAATATTTGTATTAGCCGCGATTGGCATAAAGTAACGCCCGGCAGTACCGAAAAGTTTTTTGTTACCATCGCCATCCATATCCCAAGAGAAGCCCAAACGCGGCGCCAATTCACTGTCAGATTTAACAAATGAATCGCCATCACCGTTGCGGTTTTCAAAGCCTTCAGAACGTAAACCTAAGTACACCATCCACTCATCAGTAACTTGCCAAGTGTCTTCTATATAAAATGCTGTGTTTTCAACTTCATAAGAAGCAGAACCCGTATTACTTTCTCTATGGCGAATATATTCTTCACCTGCTGTTACAAATGCACCATTGACGCTTTGTCCGCCTGCTCCGTCAACATCTTGAGCTACATGCCAGCGCCAGTATTCGCCACCTGTAAAGGTAGTGCCTCGTTTAGTCGAGGTAAATTTCTCTTGGTCATAACCGACACGAAGTGTATGTTCACCTAGAATCCATTCTGCGCCTAAACGTAAAGAGTCGCGTTCATCAGTATCAGAAGCGATCCCAGCTTCAGGCACAGTACTTTGGCCTTGAGCAATACCCCAACAACCAATGCTTTGTGAACTTGAAGGTGTTTCACGGCGATCGAATACTAACTCACATTCAGCGCCAGGGCCGATATCAGGGTTACGCGTTTCTAGTTCATTGGTCATGTTGCCCCAAAGAACACTTACTGAGAAATCATCAGTTAAAAATCCGGTATAGTTAACGATAGTAACATCGCCACCTTTGGTGATCTCATAAGGGTCAGCAGCTTCACCATGAGTCCCAGTGTAATACATACCTTCAGGGTTACTGTATGAGGTAAATTCTTGTGTTTCTTCATTATCGATGTAAGTCATCTCTAATAAATGGTCGTCTGAGATATTCCAATCAAGCTTTAACAAGTACATTGGTGAGTCGTCTTTCATTGTCTCACTTGTTTGTTTGCCAAAGGTATTGCTTTCATCATCTTGGCCTTCAAATAAGCCAAAAAAGAATAGTTTATCTTCAACAATAGCGCCTGATGCATAGGCATTATAGGATAAAGAGTCAAATTCATTAGCTGAGCGGAATGAAGAATAACGGTTAGAGTATTCTAAATCAGGATCGCGAGAAGTAACATCTTTGCCATCTTCTCTAAAACTTGCTGGCGTAGATTCAATTGAGCCACCAAATTTCCATTCATTTGAACCACGTTTAGTTACTAAACTAACAACGCCACCTAATGAACGACCGTATTCTGCGCCATAACCACCGGTGCGAACTTGTTGCTGTGAAACAGCATCATAAGGAAGGTCAGCAAAAGAGGTAAAGTTACGAATATTAGTAACATCGAAACCATTAATAAAATAACCATTTTCAGCAATTGACGAACCACCAAAAGAGGCCGTATTACCATTTCCTAAACCAGAATCACCTGCTGTTGCTCCAGGAGCTAACAAAGCAACTGATGTCAAATCTCTTGCTACCGGTAATAAGTCTATTTGCTCAGCAGTAAAGACTGAAGTCGATTCTACCGATGTGGTATCGATACTAACTAAAGAATTACCCACAATAGAGATAATTTCAGAAACTTCTGTAAAATCAACATTACTGCCCTTACCAATAGCGACTAAGATGTTTCGAGTATCTACACCATTGTCGACAGTATATTTGCCTGTCGGCAACTTAGAAAAGTTAAAACGGCCATCTTCACCAACAACAACAACGCGTTTAAAACCTGTCGCTGGGTTCTGAATTGTTACACTTTTACCCTGAATGGCTTTACCGTAAATAGAGCCACTAACATTATCGGCAAAAGTCATCGGAGACGCAGCTAAACATGCCCCAACTGCGATAGCAGCTAACGAGCGATTAAAGCTTCGCTTTATATTTGAATTTTTCATTATTATGTTTATCTCCAGTATTTAATAATTATTATTTGAACAAACCAAAAATGTTACAAAAAAGTAACACCTTATTGCATTCTTACCCAAACAAAGTGACTTTACAAGCATAGTACGAAAAAAGCTGTAGAAAGTACTCAGCAGAATACTCTGATACTGTTGGCATTAGGATAACTTTGATTACCGCTATACAATTTTATTAGCATCTAGATTAAAAAGTTAATATTTACCTTTATTAACAACAAGCTAATAAATATTTAGACGCAGTTGTTTAATAAAAATAATAAATTTTTATTAAACAACTGAAAAAATACCACATAAAAATCAACTTCAACGATTGTAAAAGCAATGAAATTATGGATATTAGAGTTAAAACCCCACTAAACTTCACACTTAAAAATAACATCCTCGTACTTTTAACAAAAAAATAACAATTAGGTAAAATCCGATAAAAAGACAAAATATAAAACTAGTGTAAAGTGTGAAATCAAATCACATGCTTTCAATAAGTCAATTATCTCTTAAACAGAGTTGAGTGTAATTTAGAAAGTAGACATTGATAAACAGAAATAGGGCATTGATTGACGAACGTCATTCAATGCCCTATTCTTTAAATATCAAGGATTTAAATTATTAATATATTCAATTAATAATTTTGGAAAAAAACAACATAAAATATTAAGTGATTTCCTAATAAAGCTTACAAACTGGTTTCAAATCTCTCCCCATTTCGCTTCACGTTTATCAAAAAAAGCACAAACACCTTCCTCACATTCCTCTGAAAGCATCGCTGCAACCATGCTTGCGCCAGCATGAGCAAAAGCAGTTTCAATTGGCATTTCTAGTTGCTGATAAAAGGCTTCTTTACCCGCTTTTATACCGATGGCAGATTTACTGGCAATTTTTTGTGCCAGCTTTTCTGTTTCTTCCAATAGAAAATCAGTAGGTACTGCACGATTAATTAAACCAAAACGTACCGCGTCTGCTGCTGAAAAAAGATCGCCTGTTAACGCTAATTCCATAGCATGTTTGCGGTGAATATTTCTTCCAATGCCTACCAAAGGTGTACTACAAAAAGTACCGATATTAACGCCAGGGGTACAAAACTTAGCATTTTCACTGGCAATCGCTAAGTCACACATTGACACTAACTGACATCCAGCTGCTGTTGCAGTGGCTTGCACACAAGCAATAATTGCTTTGGGTGATTTTACTAATGACATCATCATGTCTGCACAACTATTTAAAACGTCGTTAACACGCTGTTCGCGCGTTAACGGGTCATCTAACGTTCTACCACTCATTTCTTTTAAGTCATGACCTGCCGAAAATACTTTACCAGAGCCGGTGATCACAATAACTTTTACTTCACGGTCATTGTTCGCTAAGGTTATTGACGATTTCAGTACCGAGATCATGGCTGAAGAAAGTGGATTTCTTGCTTCAGGTCTATTTAATGTTAGCCATAGCACTCGACCTGACATCCGAGATAAAACATAGGGCTGTGCTGAGTTACTCATCACTTTACCACCATAGTTGCGGGCATTTTTACAGCGATCACCGTCCCTTTTGCACAAGTAACCCCCTTAGCTGAGACAGTAACTTCTACGATTATTTTTCGTTCTTTTACTTCAACAAATGTGCCTATTAGTTCAAGTTCAACCGCCTGAGGCGTTGGCGCTAGATAATTAATATTCAGCGCAGCAGTAACAAAACGTAGCGCAGGAGAGCTGCCCATTTCTCGATCTTCACACTGATACGCCATGGCAGAGGCACTTCCTGTGCCGTGACAATCAATTAATGACGCAATTAGACCACCATAAACAAAACCAGGGATCGCTGTGTGGTAAGGCTCAGGGGTAAAATGAGCAATTGTTTTCTCACCAGACCAATAACTTTTTAACTGATGCCCCTCGGGGTTATTGGTGCCACAACCATAACAATGACTTAAATCGTCTGGGTAACACGCTTGAAATGCTTTGCTGTTCATATTTATTCCTTAAATTAAGAGAGCGTTCTCAAATCATCAATAACTTTGCCATCATCTTTTAATTGCTTTAGTGGTAATAATTCCACATTACCTGATAATTTGGTAATAGACTTTAGGCTTAACGAAATAGCTAATACCAGCGCGGCTTCTTGCTCAATCGAATAGTTTTCATGGTTAATTTCACATTGTAAAAGCATACTGTCATTAAAGTTTTCACTGGTGATCAACAAACGAACCTTAGCAATTTCAGTATGGGCTTGGCGTACTCGTTCAATTTGAATAGGATGTACAAACATCCCTTTTATTTTAGCGGTTTGATCAGCACGACCTAACCAGCCTTTAATACGTTTATTGGTGCGACCACAGGCACTTACTCCTACTTTTATGGCTGATAAATCACCGGTTGCAAAACGAATTAGTGGGTAATCTTTATTAAAATTAGTGATGACCACTTCACCTACTTCACCATCAGGCAAGGGCTCTGTTGTGCCCGGCCTGACAATCTCAACAATAATATCTTCAGCAATAATTAACCCATCAGACTGCGCACTTTCATAAGCAATTAAACCCACATCTGCTGAGGCATAGGCTTGCAAAGTTTCAACCCCTCGTGCTTGTAATTCACCTCGCAAGCCCTCGGGTAAAGCCTCACCCGTTACTAAAGCTTTAGAGATACTAGAGATGTCTCTATTTTGTTGTTGAGCTTTATCTAATAATATTTTCAAGAATGAGGGTGTGCCGCAATAGCCTGAGGGCTTTAAATTTTCAATTATCTCAAGTTGCTGTTCCGTTTGTCCTGGCCCCGCGGGTATAACAGCACAACCACAAGCTTTCGCGCCCGAGTCCATAATAAAACCGCCCGGCGTAAGATGATAAGACAAGCAATTTTGTATACGGTCTCCTGCGCGAAAACCAGCCGCATAAAAGGCACGACCCATTCGCCACCAATCATTACCATCACCTTCTGGGTCGTTTATCGGCCCTGGTGATTGAAAAATTCGCCCAATATTAGCTGACTTAGCATCTAGACCCGCAAAAATAGGTTGTGCTTGTTGCAAAGCAATTAAGTCTGATTTATGCATTATCGGCAATGAAGCAAGTAAAGCTCTAGAGCTTATTTTTTCAAGGGTAATATCAGCCAGCTTATCTTGGTAATACGGGCATTGGCTTTGAGCAAACAGAAGTTGCGCGGGTAATTGCCCAAATAATGTGTTTTCTCGCTGCAGTTCACTTTGGTGTTCTTTGTCATCATAGAAGCTATTCATATCGTTGTTCATTCCTTAATATTATTTGCGGGTCTTATTATTGAAAAAATCACAACCAACGTTTACGACGCTTATAAGACTTAAGATTCTTAAAGCTTTTGCGGTTTTCATTACCACCGCCTAAGTAGAATTCTTTTACATCTTCATTATTTAGCAATTGATCTTGCGTGCCATCAAGCACTATTTTTCCTGACTCCATAATGTAGCCATAGTCTGCTGCTTTGATCGCGTAATTGGCATTTTGCTCAACCAGCAGCATAGTAATACCTTGGTCACGATTGATTTTTCCAATAATATCGAACACTTCTTTCACTAAAAGTGGTGACAAGCCCATGGAAGGTTCATCAAGACAGATCATTTTAGGGCGCGCCATTAATGCTCGACCTATCGCTAACATTTGTTGCTCTCCTCCTGACAAATAACCTGCTAATCCGGTACGTTCTTTTAAGCGAGGAAAATAGTTATAGACCATTTCGATATCTTGATTAATTTTTTTGTCATTGCGGGTATATGCGCCTAATTTTAGGTTTTCAAGTGACGTCATATCTTCAATAATACGTCGGCCTTCCATTACCTGAAATAGACCACTGCGCACTACGTCTTCAGCATTTTTACTGTCAATACGCTCCCCCATAAAGGTAATGTCGCCGCGAGTAACTTCACCTTTTTCACTTTTCAACAAACCTGAAATCGCTTTTAAAGTGGTCGATTTACCAGCACCATTTGGCCCCAATAAAGTGACGACATCCCCCTCAGGAACATCTAACGAAACTCCGCGTAAAACTTGAATGACGTCATCGTAAACAACTTCAATATTATTCACTGACAATAGCGGTTTAGCTGTTGCTATTTTAACTGCAGGTTGTGACATAAATACTCCGTAAAACTTCATAAAGACAGACGCTTAATTATTTCCTGCCTTTATGAGGCTAAAATAAATAAAAACTAATGAAAATTAGTAACCTAACCAATCATCACGACGATCTAAAGTAACCGACGTCACTTTTTCAATTTTTATATCACCGTCGTTATAATTACCTTTATAGATGTTTACTTGGTTAACGCCTCGGTGGTCTTCATTAGTCCAGTTAGCGGCTAAACAAACGCCCTCTAAACCTTTTGGAACCCAGTCAGTATTTGCGTACATACCCTTTTTAATATTTTCGCCGGTAATGCCGCCATTGTCTTTCGCCCACTCCATCGCTTCTTTCATAAAGTAAGCAGAGCAAACACCGCGCATATAGTGATGTGAACGTGATTCATTTCCTGATTCATCAGACATTTTTGAAATTTCGCGTACTAATTTCATACCTGGGACGTCGTCTGTCCAAAAAGGTGTCATGGTGGGGAAGATATAATCTTTAATACCTGGTCCTGCCGCTTGGAAAACTTGTTTATCGCCTCCCCAGATATTCGACATAAATTGAATATCTGTGCCTATGGTATTACATGATTTAATCAAGGATTGAACTGACCCCCCTAAGTTACCTATGTAACCATAATTAGATTCTGAGCTTTTTAAACTCAGACACTGTGCTTTAAAGTCACCGGGCTTCATTGAAACAACAACCGGTGGTTGCACATCAAAACCGAGCTCTATCGCATATTCTGCACAAGCGGCTTTGGGTGCATTAGGGTAAGGGTGATTAGCACCAATATGGGTAAATTTAGGTTTGCCTGAGCTACCTTTTGTTTTCCAATCTTGTGCTGCCCATTGCACTAATCCCCGACAAGCGTCTGAGTATGAGGCGCCATAGAAAAAATTATAAGGTGCTGGTTTTTTAGTCTCTGGGTTTTTGCCTGTTGGGTCAGTTAAATGCCCAGAGTAGGAAGCTGAAAAAACAGGGACTTTGTCTTTAGCAACAAAAGAAATTAACGCTTCGGTGTCAGCAGTACCCCAACCTTGCATCGCGACCATTTGTTTACGTGACTTCCACTTTTTATAATTAGAAATGGCTTGTGGCACTTTATAAGCATAATCAACAGTTTCAAATTCAAGCTTGGTCCCTTTTATGCCGCCATGCTCATTAATATAGGCTAATGAATCACGTACGCCGTCAGCATATACTTTACCTACAAAAGCGGTTGGTCCAGACATATCAGCCAAATGCCCCACAAATACTGAATCTTCTGACATTGCTTGTCCACTTGATCCTAATACCGCACACGTAATAATTGAACGCACTAATAGTTTTTTCTGCATGGTAATAATCCTTTTGTAATGTGATTGGCTAATACAATTACTGTAGTTGCCATTATTATTTTTTAGTTTATTGAGCCAGCAAGTAAATCTCACTGGCTTTTTATTCTCCCTGATACTTAAGCTTTAATAAGCAAAAGGGTAAAATTTCCAGTAATTTTTAATTTGAGCCCAGCGATGCGCTAAACCTTCAGGCTCGAAGATTAAGAACAAGATAATCACTAAACCAATGGCCATTTCTTTAATGAAAGCTAAACCATCAATCACCATAGGAATATTTCCCCAAGTGGTTTCTTTCATCATGCCAACCCCACCAGCAAGAAATTCAGGTAATAACA
The DNA here is from genome assembly GCF_014077345.1 of Colwellia sp. BRX8-4. NCBI lineage: Bacteria > Pseudomonadati > Pseudomonadota > Gammaproteobacteria > Alteromonadales > Colwelliaceae > Colwellia > Colwellia sp. BRX8-4. Next base: position 28,972 of record NZ_JACGVS010000022.1, on the reverse strand, counting down.
CCATAAAAATCACCCCCATCATGGTGCCTTTCACTGAACCTAAGCCGCCGATAATAATCATCGCTAAAAATTGAATGGAAAGAAAAATAGTGAAGCCTTCAGCCGACACATAACCTAAATAGTGCGCATATAACGCACCACCAATACCCGCATAAAAAGACGATATACCAAATGACAACAAACGATATTTATTTAATTTAACGCCCATTATTTCAGCTGATAAATAATGGTCGCGTACCGCAACAAAAGCTCGACCATCTCGACTTCTTATTAAATTACAGCCCCAAATAAACATAAAGACAAAAGCAAATAAAGCGATGTAGTAAAAGCTTTGGTCTGTATCAAAAGCGTAACCAAATAAATTAACAGGCTCTGCCATTGAACCTGAAGACCCTCCAGAAAACCAATCAGCTCGAGCAAAGAAATCTTGAAGAATAAACTGAGCAGACAGCGTTGCTATCGCAAGATATAAACCTTTAATTCTTGCTGCAGGCATACCAAACATCATGCCCACAGCCATCGTTAAAAACCCAGCTAAAGGTATACAGAGAAACACGGGGATCTCCATTGACATATTTAGCCAGGCTGATGCAAATGCACCAAAACCAAAGAACGCACCATGGCCTAAAGATATTTGCCCGGTATAACCAACCAAAATATTTAGTCCGAGTGCTGCAATGCCTAAGTACGACATTTGAATCAGTAAACTTAGAATATAACCATCAAAAAATAGCGGTACTGTAATTAAAAACGCGACAGCGATAATTGCCATAATTCTAATGTTTTTTGTTTCGAAAATAGTATTATCTTGTTTATAACTAGTGCGAAAATCTCCGCACGGGCGCATCGTTAAACTCGACATAATTTACTCCTTAAACTGGTTTGCTAAATGAGTGTTCTATTTAACTGCTAGCAACAACTCATTAATGAATAATCCTATCAATGGCTATATGCGTTCAATATCTTTTGTGCCGAATAAACCGTAAGGTTTAAACCACAAGATAATTAACAACACATAAAAAGGAGCGATGTCGTACATGTTGCCAATATGGAAGTATTGACTATCAAAGAACTCAGCAACATTTTCTAAAACACCAATAAACAATCCACCAACGATGGCACCAACAATAGAGTCAAGCCCACCAAGAATTACCGCTGGAAAAACCTTAATACCCATAATAGATAACGAATCTGAAACACCGTTGACTAAGCCAATAACAATACCGGCAGTTGCTGACACCGTAGCAGCAATTCCCCAGCTCATCGCAAAGACGCTTTTTACCGATATACCCAAACTTTGAGCTACTTGTTGATCAAAGGCAGTCGCTCGCATCGCTAAACCATGTTTTGAATATTTGAAGAAAAAGAAGAAAGCCAACATCACAAATAAAGCAATACCGGTACTCAGCAAATAAGCCACTTCAACATTTAAACCAAATATTTCGATACTTTGCTTTTCAAAGACCTGTGGGTAACTTTGTGGGTTTAAGCCAAAAATCCACTTCATTAACGCTTGAAAGAACATGGACAAACCTATCGTGATCATAATGACTGAGATAATGGGCTCGCCGATCATCGGTCTAAGCACAATCATTTGCAGCAACACACCAAAACCTGCCATAAAAAATAACGTTAAGAAGAACCCAACGATAAAGGGCAGTTCCATGTAAATTAAGAATGCCCAACACACCCAAGCACCAATCAGTAAAAATTCACCTTGAGCAAAGTTAACTATTTGTGTTGATTTATAAACCAGCACAAAACACATCGCGACAACGCCATATAACAAACCGACAATCAGGCCATTAGTAATTAACTGAAATAGAAGTTCAAAATTCATGATGCTTTCCTCTGTTCATGTGCAGATGGGGCGCAGACATTGTTTTTATTAGATAATGTTGCGACCTTTAATTGAGTTTGGATACGCGTTTTACCGCCATCTTGGAAGGTGATCACCGTATCAACATCAACATATTCTTGGTCATCATAGATAGAGCTAATGATGTCGCCATACTTGTCAGCAATGACTGAACGCCTAACTTTTCGAGTACGTGTTAACTCGCCATCGTCTGCATCAAGTTCTTTGTAAAGTAATAAGAATTTATTGATTTTTTGTGCATCGGGTAGTGTCTCATTAACCTTTGAAACTTCTTCAGTTAGCTTTTGATAAACTTCCGGTAACGCAGACAAACTGGTGTAGTTGGTAAAGGATAAACCTTGTTGCTCAGCCCACTTAGAAACGATACTAAAACGTATACAAATCATCGCCGACAGGTAAGGTTTGTCTTTACCCAAAATAACCGCTTCGCCAATAAAAGATGAGAATTTCAATTTGTTTTCAATATATTGCGGAGAGTATTGGTCGCCATTACTGGTTTTGGCTAAATCTTTAATACGGTCAATAATAACCAGGTGGCCTGATGGTTTAAAATAGCCAGCATCACCCGTGTGCATCCAACCATCTTTTACGTCATCGTCGTATGCTTTTTGATTATCAATGTACCCCGTAAACATACCAATTGTTTTGCCAAGGACTTCGCCAATACCTTGAGTATCTTCATTAATTATTTTTACATCGGCGCAATCAAAAGCAACACCGACGCTGTCATAATCAATGTCATTTTCTTGATGTACCGTATAAGCACCACACAATTCAGTTTGTCCATAAAGTTGACGAAGCGGCACCCCAATCGTTTGGAAAAATCTAAAGGTATCAGGTCCCATAGCAGCGCCACCTGTTGCGGCAGATTTTAAGAAGGTAAAACCTAAACGATCACGGAGTGCTTTCATTAATAGTACGTCAGCCAACCAAGACTTTTCTCCTTTTGCTTGCGCGCTTTCGGCTAACTTCATCGCGTAATTAAAGATTTTTTGTTTTAGCGGTGTAGAGTCCATCATTCTTGAAGTCACGTCCGCTAAAATACCTTCCCAAACTCTAGGCGCCAGTAAAACAAAGCTTGGGCCTATTTCGCGAAGGTCTGCCATTAATGTTTCTTGCTGCTCAACAAAATTAACAATTTGGCGAGCAATTAATGCCTGACCTACCGCATAAACCTGCTCCATGATCCAAGGTAAAGGCAGTACTGAAACATAGTTATCACCAGGCTGACGAGGGTCAGCACGTAAATACGATGAACAATGTTTGACAAAATTACCACCCGCCAACAAAGCAATTTTAGGCTTAGACGTAGTACCAGAAGTTGTGCAATAAATCGCGGTGTTTTCAGCTTTCGTGGCGTTAACGAGTGCTTCATATTTATCCGGTGATGCTTGGTCTATTGTCTGACCTTGTTTGTAGATGTCTTCAATACTGACTAACCGAGGATCATTATATTTACGCATACCTCGCGGATCACAATAAACAATGCATTTCACATCAGGTATGCCATCACCAAGCTCTAAAAGCTTATCGCATTGCTCTTCATCTTCAGCGATAACAACGGTCGCATTACTTTTATTGAGCAGATAAATTACTTCTTCATGAAGCGAGTCTTGGAAAATACCAATGGAATAACAACTCATTGCGTGTGCAGCGATTTCACCCCAAACCCATTCAGGGCGGTTGTCACCCAGCAAAGCAATCGCGTCACCGGCTTTAATACCACGTTCACCCAAAGCGATCGCTAACCACTTCACACGATTTTGGTAATCAACCCAACTAAATTCATTCCAGATCCCAAACTCTTTTTCTCGCATGGCGATATCATTGGGCCAATTTTTTGCATTTTCTCGAAGTATCTTTGGGAAAGTATCGAGTGCACCCATATCAAAATCATTGGTTATACTCATTATCCAACTCCTTGCAAGTCTTCGAGTTCATCATCTTCAACGCCTAAATAAGCACGTTTTACATGTTCGTTCGCCATCACTTCTTCGGGTAAACCGCACATCAATTTTTTACCAAAGTCGAGTACCATCACTTCATGTGAAATATCCATAACCACACCCATGTCGTGCTCTATCATCACAACTGTAATGCCAAACTCTTCGTTAAGATCTAAGATATAGCGCGCCATATCTTCTTTCTCTTCTAAGTTCATGCCCGCCATAGGCTCATCAAGTAAAATGAGTTGCGGGTTCAGCGCCATCGCTCGAGCAAGTTCTACCCGTTTTCTAAGGCCATAAGATAAAGTGCCCGCGACTGATTTTCTGATATGTGATATTTCTAAAAAATCAATAATCTCTTCAACATAACGTCGATGTTCTAGTTCTTCTTTTTGTGCTTTAGATGCCCAATAAAGAGGGCCCGTGATCCAGTTATTTTTCAACAAATGATGGCGACCCACCATAATATTGTCTAACACAGACATATGCCCAAATAAGGCTAAATTTTGAAAAGTACGTCCCATACCTAAATCAGCACGGTCATTAGGACGTAAGTGAGTAACTTCTTGATTATTTAAAGCAATAGAACCACTGTTTGGACGGTAGCGCCCTGAGATACAATTTAGCATTGAGGTTTTACCCGCCCCATTTGGGCCGATAATAGAAAAGATAGCGCCTCGTGAAACTTCGAAGCTGACATCAGTAAGTGCTTTAACACCACCGAAAGCTAACGATATTTGATCAATTTTGAGTATTGGTTCAGACATACTCACACTCCTGATAGATAATTTTTGTCTTTAGCCGTTTTTTCAAAAATAATGAAAGAGTAACCACTAAAATAAAAGGTGATCTGGTATTTAGCACTGAGCAAAATAAAGATCCTATTTTCAATAGACTTGCGTAAAACTAGCTAACCGCTTCATAACGAGTTAGCTATAACGTTATTACTTTTTACAAGGTGTATTTGAATGATAACTGCAGGTAGTCTGAGTCTTTATTGATTTCGTCCATAGAGAAGTTTCCAACTTCAACACCTACCGCTAATTCCTTAGTGAAATTGGTGAATAAGTTAACACTCCATTGGCTACGTTCAGCACCAGACACATCAGCTTCAGCATACCCATACATTGCTGTTGAACGTAAACTTTCATCCCAAAAATGACGGTAAGCCACAAGATAAGAAGTCGTATCTTCTATCTTGTCATTATTTAGATCTGGCGCAAACGCTAAACCGACATAACGCCCAAGTTCACCTTTGTGAACTTGAAAGCGTAAATCATCTTTACCAACCGTTTTAATACGACCGGCAATTGATACGCCAAAAGCACTTTCTGAGTTACCTAAAGAGGTTGTTAAGCTACGTGCCAAACCTGAAAAAGAGACGTTACCCCAATCACCTTTTAGGTTATATCGGGCAACAACATCAGGTTTATCATCTTGTGAAGCATCGCCCCCCCACGACTCAGGGTTTTCTATAGAAACTTGAAAGTTACCTTGGGTATAACGTATTTGGGTTTGACGAACGAAAACTATACCAATGGTGGCACCAGCAAAATCAGCGGTTTCGGCCAAAGCACTCGTATTCATGAACGTTGACCATGTTTGACCCGCTAATACGTTTTTATAACTGATAAAAGCATGACGAAGACGATTATGAGAAGAGTTTGACCAACGTTGATCACCCCCGCCCCCTAAAAAGTCCATTTCAAGAAAGCCCGTGACATCACCATGTGAATATTTAAGATTAAAGCGAGATTCATTAGCATTCATTTTAAATTGAGATTGACTATCGGTAAGCGGCGCTCCAGCTCCAACCCAAAAGTCTCGATACGCAACATCACCATCAACATAGCGAGCATCAACTTTAATATAGCCACCCAGAGTAACTTTATCAGTATCTGTTAGTTTAAATTCATAAGCTGCATTTGCTGAACCTGCAGCCAATGAACCCAATAAGGTGGCGAGTAATAGTTTTTTATTCTTCTGAATTTTCATTGACCAATTCCCCAAGTAATTTTTATAAGTGTTATGTGTCTGAAACAAATATCACTAAAAAAACAGCGAGTCACAATTGGCAATAAGTATTAACTCTAAAGTTGTAATACTTTAGTATTAAGTCTTTGGTATTAGTATCTTAGCTTTAATTGATTTACTGTGGAATTAGTTAAATAAAAGTCGGAATCAATTGATTTACCGTGAATAATTTGTAAATCTGCAAGCTCATCAAAATAAGATGACTTCTGAAGAATTAATGAGATTGATGTATGTTTCCAAATTGGCAATTAGTGATCACAAGTGTTGGTTATATTGGCTTACTTTTTATTATTGCCTTTTTAGGGGATCGTTATCGGCATAAAATAGCAACGAAATATCACACGATTGTTTATGCGCTATCGCTTGGGGTTTATTGTACATCTTGGGGTTTTTTGGGGACTGCAGGACAAACCGCTAATTATTCGTTTTCTTATCTTTCTGTTTATCTCGCCCCGATTTTATTATTCTTATTTGCTTGGCCCTTTATTCAACGGATGATTAAAGTCAGCTTACAATTAAATATCACGTCAATTGCTGATTTACTCGCTTCTCGATTTGGAAAATCACAACGTTTAGCCGTACTTGTCACGTTTGTTACCTTAATTGGCACCATACCTTATATCGCCTTACAGCTAAAAGCGATTGTGCATTCCTATACCATATTGCAAGAAGATCAATATTTATCTTTATGGCAACTTGGCTTAATTGTTAGCTTAATTTTAGCGGGCTTCACTATTATTTTTGGTATTAGAGCAATTGATGTTACTGAGCGTCACCCTGGGGTGATGATGGCAATAGCTTTCGAGTCTATTATTAAGCTGGTTGCTTTTTTATCAATTGGCCTTTTTGTTTCGTTTTACCTCTATGACTCACCGATTACCATTTGGACACTAGCCACAGAAAACGTTGAGCCAGCCCATCACTTTACGCTTTCAAAGTTTGTTTCTATGCTAGGTCTACTCGTTATTGGTCTGTCTGCTTTTTTATGTTTTCCAAGACAATTTCAAGTAATGGTCGTTGAACTTAAAGAGCAAGCTCATACTAAACTCAGCCGCTGGCTATTTCCTAGTTACGTAGCTATTTTTGCACTCTTTGCTATTCCAATTGGCTTATCCGGAAGATTGCTCTACGGAGACTCTCTTGATGCAGAAGCTTACGTATTATTTTTACCTGCTTATCAAGGTCAATTATGGTTGACATTATTTTCATTCCTTGGCGCGGTTTCAGCAGCCAGTTCTATGGTTATTATTTCGACCATAGCCTTAAGCACTATGCTCAGTAATGAAGTTGTTTTCCCTTTATTATTCAAACACTCGAACATTCAGCAAACTGACTTTAAAAAGTTCAAAGATAAATTACTAATGATACGTAAAGCATTGGTCTTATTTATTATCTTACTTTGCTACGGTATGTTTGTTGCTGCACCTCCTGGTACTTTAGCCTCCTTAGGCGAAGTATCTTTTGGTGCAATTGCACAAATAGGCCCACCACTTTTTGCCACGTTTTATTGGCGAAAAGTGAGTTTGCAGGCAGTATTATTCGCAATAACATCAGGGTTTATGATTTGGTTTTTCCTCAACCTATTACCCCAATTAGGCTTTTATGCTCATCCCTTTGCTGATGCGTCAATATCGAGTACCACCTTAGCCACGTTATTAGGGTTAACCATTAATGTAATTGTACTGATACTGGTCTCTAAAATTAGCCGAGCGACTATCCAAGAGCAATCTCAGATTGAACACTTTATTGAACGACCAAACATCAATGAGAGGCTTCATTTTAGCCATGGAAAAATAAACCAAAAAGAGTTGGCTTTGTTGTTAACAAGGTTTGTCGGTAGTGAAAAGTCTGCGCAGTGTTTTACTGAATTTAATAAAAAATATGATCCACTTAAAACAAATAAACAAATATATAACGAAGCACTAATTTTTCATATTGAAAATACCCTAGCTAAAGTTATGGGCTCAGCTTCAGCGCGCCTAGTGATCTCTTTTGCCATTACCGGTAAAGATATGGCTTTGGATGAAGTGGCAAAAATTGTTGAGGGTGCGTCAAGCCACCGTATTGAATTTAGTCGTAGCGTGTTATCGAGTGCGATAGAAAATACCAACGAAGGTATCTCCGTTATTGATAGCAAATTGAATATGGTCGCTTGGAATAAACCTTATCTAGCGCTATTTAATTACCCTGAAGAGCTTATTTATATCGGTAGCCCTATCAAAGATCTAATTTACTTTAATCTTAAAAGTCGCCCTGAATACGCCCATTCGTTAAATCAGCAAGTTGAAAAGCGCTTACAGTTTTTTAGAGAAGGCAGTAAACACAGCGTTGAAAGAATACAACCCAATGGCAACATCATTCGTATTGAAGGAAACCCAATACCTGATGGTGGCTTTGTGATGATATTTACTGACATCACTGTTTATAAAAAAGCAGAGCAGTTACTTAAAGAGGAAAATCTTGATTTAGAAAGTTTAGTCTTAGAGCGAACCAAGAAATTAGAAGATGCTTATAAAAAATTGGAACAAGGAAATAAAGAACTTGCCATTGCAAGACAAAAAGCTGAACAAGCACATTTAAAAAAAAGCCAGTATCTTAAGGCTTGCAGCCATGATTTGATGCAACCTTTATCTGCGGCACGACTTTTTTCATCAACCTTAGCAATGAGTTCTCATTTAAGTAAAGAAGAAAAAGAAAGCGTGAACTATATCGATAACTCACTAAAAACAGCCAATAATCTCTTAAAGGATCTTAACGAAATAACCCGAATAGAAAGTGGCAATATTGTTCCTAATATAAACCACCTTTCACTTAATGATGTCTTTACGAGTATTGCTAGTGAGTTTTCACCCTTGGCTAAAAAACAAAGTATTGAGTTTCATTGGGTGCAAACGTCCTTGTGGATTAATAGTGATTCAAAATTATTACGAAGAGTTTTACAAAATTTATTATCTAATGCTTTTCGTTACGCGAGCCCTGGAAAAGTACTATTGGGCTGTAGACGAAAGGGAAAAAACATCATTATTCAAGTTATTGATAATGGGCCAGGTATTCCCTATAAGCAGCAGAAAACTGTTTTTGAACAATTTACTCAACTCGAAAGTAACCAGCATGTTGGTGTAAAAGGTTTAGGTTTAGGCCTTAATATTGCTCAAAGTTTAACTCAACTTTTATCGTCTCGCGTGCAGTTAAATTCTCAGCCCGAGCATGGCTGTAATTTCAGTTTATCATTTCCCATTGCTTCAGCAATAAAACAGCGTAATGCCAAAAAATCGCCTATTAAGCAAGTGTCATTAGAAGATGTCAATGTGTTATGTATTGATAATGATCCAGATGTGCTTAAGGGAATGAATAAATTATTGAGTGCTTGGAGATGCAATGTTTTTTGTGCAAAGAACACCAGAGAAGCTACTGTTATTTTTAAAAGATATCAAAGCAGTATTGACATTGTTTTGGTCGATTACCAATTAGATAATAATGAAGACGGTATTAGTTTGTTTAAGCAATTACAAAAAATAAAAAACTATCCGCTGCCCGCCATTTTAATTACAGCTACCACCGATAGTGATGTTTTAGAAAAAAGCCAAGCAGCAGGAATGAGTTACTTAAGAAAATTAATAAAACCTATTGCCTTAAGAGCCTTAATGAGTTCGCTTCTAACCAAGGCATTACAACAAAATTATTCTAATGATGCTGAAAATGACTGATGATTATTCTGATTGAGCATAATGACTGCTTGAGTCCGGCTTTTCACACCCAATTTCAAAAAAATTGAACTGGCATGCGATTTTACTGTAGCTTCTGAAAGTGAAAGCTGTGCAGCAATTTGTTTATTGAGTAAACCATCAGAAAACATTTTCAAGATACGGTTTTGTTGGTTGGTTAAACTGGCGATTTTCTTACCTATTTCTGAAATAGGTAAATTATTTTTATTTTCTTCAAGGTTTGGCGTCCAAAGACCTCCTGCCAAGATTATTTCCAGTGCTGCAAGCATTTGTGGTACATCAGTTGATTTAGGGATAAAACCAACCGCGCCGTGATCAATAGCTTTAGTAATAATATCTTTTTCTTCATAACCAGAGACTACTACCACAGCCATTTGAGGATAACGTTCACGCATAGTAATTAACGTATTAAAGCCTTGGGCTCCAGGTATATTAAGATCGAGTAATAATAAGCCAACGTCTTGATGTTCTGCTAAGGATCGCTCTAAATCATGAACATCTTCTGCTTCAAGTACATCAATATCGCTAAAATGAGCTGAAATCATCAACGTTAATGCTTGACGAAAAAGGGGATGGTCGTCAGCTATTATTATTTTTTCTGACTGGAACATAAAAATACCTCAAACAAAGTTGCTTACATTCTAACCCAATAAAAATTGTAACTCCAAAGGATACTGCGCAATAATATTTCTATTTATGCTTTTATTTTAAAATAGCCCTATTGCCGCTAAATATTGATACCTTGGTATAATAAAACCTGATTGAACACCTCCCAGCCATTCGCTAATTATTGACTAAGAATATAATTTAGCTTAGCATCCGCCAGTCTCTGTTTGTAAATTGAAGAATGCAGTAAAAATGAAAAACATTTGGCTTGGCTTTTTAATAGTACTATCGATTGCCTTGCAATCGTTTGTTGCTGTGGCTAATTCAGACAATAATCATCAGCTTGACGCTCAACATTTACAAACTGAACATTCTCATGAAGTTGACAATCAAGCTCGACTTAATGCAACCTCTGATACTGAGCATAACGTCAAAGACTGTCATCATTGTGGGCACTGTCAAGGTTCACACAGCCAATGGTTTTTAACAAAAAAATTAACTTCGACTGTCACTAAGCTATTAATTCCCAATCAATATTTTTATCTTATCGATATCAACATCAACTTTATAGAACAACTTATACGCCCCCCCATCGCTTAATTTAATTTTATAACAATTTTTCGCAACAAGTTTACTTAACACTAAATATTGAATTTAGTGTTGTTGCAACGTTTACCTTTAAATTAAGAGATAACAATGATCAACACCAATAAAAAGCCAAAGCCACTAAACCTACTGAGTGTTTTATTTTATGGTTTAACCACCTTAGCTATTCCTGCTCTTGCTGTCGAAATCACCGAAAACACGCACAAAGCAGGGGTTAGCTTTACCACGGCACAATTAACACTAGCAAATATTAAAGTATCGATGCTAACACCCAAGATTTTTGCACGACGTGTTTATGCCCCAGGAGAAATAAAAGCGAATGGTTACACTAGTTATATCGTCTCACCACGCACAGAGTCAGTGGTCATAAGTCGTCATGCGACCTTAGGTGAACATGTTGAAAAAGACCAACCATTAGTCACGTTATTTAGTGAATCTGTTGCTGCAGCACAAGCTAATTATCGGGTAACGTATAGTGAATGGCAACGGGCAAAAAAATTAACTAAGGGTACGTTAAGCGAGAGTCTTTTACTAAAAAGTGAGACAGATTACATCGCCGCTTTTAGCCGTTTGACCGCATTTGGGCTAACAAAAAACGCTATTGAAGATATTGTTAAAAACAATTCATCAAACTTAGGTGAATATACCTTAGTAGCGCAGCGCGCAGGAGCGGTATTAAGTGATGATTTTTCACAAGGACAGCGAGTCACACCCGGTGAACAAATTATGATTTTGGCTAACGAAGAAAGCTTATGGGTAGAGGCGCGTGTTTCACCCAACAAAAAACTAAACTTACCCGCGGGGACAAGGGCTGAAATAGAGTTTGCTGGCCAAACTTATCATGCCTTGGTTATTCAAGAAGCCCATACAATCGACCCAACAACCCGTACTAGAATTGTTAGGCTGTCTGTTGAAAATAAAGATGATTCATTACACTCAGGGATGTTTGTAGATGTTAACTTTCAATTTGACACGCAAACTGCCGTAATCGCAGTGCCCGAAACAGCCTTAATGCGTGGGGCTGATGGCGATTGGACTGTCTTTGTTGAAGACCATCCGGGTGAATTTGAGGCTGTTGAAGTTGAATTAGGTCAGCCTTTAGGCAATTACCGTCAAATCATCGGAATTGCCGCCAACACAAGAGTGGTTACCAAAGGTGCCTTTTTTGTGGCTTCAGAAATAGCGAAAAGTGGATTTGATCCACACGGCCACTAATGAGGAATAACACGATGTTAAATAAAATGATTGATTGGTCGATAGATAATCGGCTACTGGTGGTTATTGCACTCATCACCACTATGGCCGCCGCTATTATTGCCATTCCAAATTTAAATCTAGATGCATTTCCTGATGTCACTAATGTTCAAGTTGCGATAAATACCGAAGCACCTGGCTTAGCCGCTGAAGAAGTAGAGCAACTCATCACCTACCCGATTGAAGCGGTGATGTATGCCTTGCCTGATGTTGAACAAGTACGGTCAATATCAAAAACGGGGTTATCTGGCGTTACTGTGGTTTTCAAAGAAGGCACCGATATATATTTTGCTCGTCAATTAGTTTTTGAGCGGCTACAAGCGGCAAAAGCACTAATCCCTCAAGGCGTTGGTTCACCTGCAATGGGACCTAATACCTCAGGCTTAGGTCAGGTCTTTCAGTACTTACTCATTGCTGACAAAGAGGCGGGTTATAACTCAATGACCTTAAGAAGTTTAAATGATTGGCTAGTGAAATTATTGGTTATGCCAGTAGATGGTGTAACTGATGTTTTATCTTTTGGCGGTAGTGTTCGCCAATATCAAGTCAACATTGAACCCAGTAAATTACTTTCTTATCAGTTAAGCCAAGATGACATAGTTACCGCACTTGAAAACAACAATGCCAATGTGGGTGGTTGGTATATGAACAGAGGACAAGAGCAATTAGTTATACGAGGCACAGGTTGGTTTAATAGTGGTGAAGCGGGATTAGCAGACATTAAGCAGGTGCCAGTGAAAACCGTGTCTGGCACGGTAGTCACTATCGCAGATCTCGCCAAAGTAACTTTGGGGAGTGAAATTCGTCAAGGCGCGGCGACCATGACACGCAGAACCAAAAATGGCGAAGTTGAACGCTTGGGAGAAGTCGTTTCAGGTATCGTATTAAAGCGTATTGGCGCAAATACCAAGGCCACCATTGACGGAATTAACGCTCGAATACCCATGATTAATCAAGCCCTACCCAAAGGTGTTCGCTTTGAGCCTTTCTATGACCAAGCCGATTTAATTACTCAAGCGGTTAATACTGTTGTTGAAGCACTTGCCTTAGCTTTTATATTTATTGCGGTGATACTCGCCTTATTTTTAATGAATTTAACCGCAACATTTTTGGTGTTAATTTCGATACCTATCTCGGTCGCTATTGCGCTAATGGTAATGTCTTGGCTAGGGTTATCAGCTAATTTAATGTCATTAGGCGGGATTGCGGTCGCAATAGGTATGTTAGTTGATGGCTCGGTGGTGATGGTTGAAAATATCTTTAAACATTTACACCACTCTAGCGATCCCAACCATAAAAATAGCCAGCAACAAGATATCCCACTACAGCTAAAAGCAGCAGGAAAAGAAGTTGCTCGCCCGGTATTTTTTGCCGCAGCCATTATTTTGGTGGTCTTTACGCCACTGTTTAGTTTTGAAGGGGTTGAAGCTAAACTTTTTCAACCTATGGCTATTAGCATTATTTTAGCCGTAATATCTGCCATCCTAGTAGCACTTTTTGTAGTGCCGGCACTAGCAACGTTTATGTTTAACAAAGGTGTAAAAGAAAGGGAAAGTTTTATATTAACGCCTTTAGATAAGCTCTATCGAACAAGTCTTAAAGCCGCGATGAAACGCCCTAAACTTGTGGTGTTTACTTGCATATCATTACTGGTTGTAGCTATATCATTGGTCCCCCAAATAGGCACAGAGTTTGTACCCGAACTTGAAGAAGGCACCATTAACTTAAGGGTCACTTTAGCCCCATCATCGAGTTTGGAAACAGCGTTAGCAGTAGCGCCTATTCTTGAAGAAAAGTTAATGGCGTTTCCTGAGGTAACCTACGCACTCAGCCGCATTGGCCGGGCTGAAATCGGTGGCGATCCTGAGCCCGTTAATAACATTGAAATATACCTAGGATTAAAGCCAGTATCACAATGGCGTAGTGCTAAAAGTCGCATCGAATTGCAAACGTTAATGGCAGAGGACCTTGAACAATTTCCTGGCTTACTGCTTAATTTTTCACAGCCAATTGCGACCCGTGTTGATGAATTACTGTCTGGGGTCAAAGCGCAACTGGCTATTAAATTATTCGGTCCAGAATTATCCGTACTCGCCAGTAAAGGCGAAGAAATTGCAGCGGCGATAAAAGAGGTGAAAGGCGCGCGTGATGTCGCCTTAGAGCAAATAGCAGGAGAAGCCCAATTAGTCATAGAGCCAAAAAGACAGCAACTTTCTCGTTTTGGTTTGTCGGTTGGCGATGTTATGGATGTCATTAAAGATGGCATTGGCGGGGTGAGTGCTGGGCAGATAATTAACGGTAATGAGCGCTATGATATTTATGTCAGATTAGAAGAAAAATATCGTAACAGTCCAGAAGCCATTGCAGACCTTCGTTTACAATCGCCAACAGGTGCTTGGGTCCGTTTAGGAGATATCGCCACCATCACCTTTGAGTCAGGCCCACCACAGGTACGTAGAGATAATGTTCAACGCCGAGTCGTTATTCAAGCAAATGTACAAGATAGAGATATGGGCAGTGTTGTTGCTGATATTCGTGAAATAATTGCCAGCACAGTAGACTTACCCTCAGGTTATTCTGTGGTTATTGGTGGTCAATTTGAGAATCAACAACGTGCGCAACAGAGACTATTACTGGTGGTGCCACTCTCATTGGCATTAATTGCTTTGTTACTTTATTTTGCTTTTGGCTCGTTGGGTCAGGCGATGTTAATTTTGGTTAATGTCCCCTTAGCGATTATTGGCGGTGTATTCTCGCTTTATCTTAGCGAACAATATTTATCTGTGCCGAGCTCTATTGGTTTTATTACGTTGTTTGGTGTTGCTGTGCTCAATGGCGTTGTTATGGTTGAGCGGATAAACCAGCATATTAGAGAAGGCTTATCAACGTCACAAGCAGTTTTCGACGGTGCGACATCGCGACTACGTCCAGTGTTAATGACCGCGATGACTTCCGCTTTGGGGTTGATCCCGATGATGATGTCTAATGGCGTGGGTGCAGAAATACAACGCCCCCTCGCGAGTGTTATTGTTGGCGGATTAGTCACCGCAACTTTTTTAACCTTATTTGTCTTACCTGTTTTATATAATTTTTTCTCTGCGGCGAAAATTAAACAACTGATAAAAGATTAATCTTATAAAACCCCTGAACAAAAATTGTTGAGGGGTTTTTAGTTAAATTAACAGCCAATATGCTTAATCGATAAGACTATAAATTAGCGGTTATAAAACCAAGAATCACCTAGGTTTACTAATCAAATTTGTAGTCACTATTATTGATCAAATAATGTTTAAATTCTGCTAATGGTAAAGCTTTTGTGTAATACCAACCTTGACCAAATTTAATATCCATTTTCAGTAATTCGTCTACTTGTAATCTATTTTCAATACCTTCTGCAATAATACTCGCGCCTAACTTATCCGCTATTGAAACAATATTTGGTATTAGGGTTGATCTAATTGAGCCTGTCTCAACTTCATCAATAAATGACTTATCAACTTTTAAGGTATCAATATCTAACAGCTTTAATTGAGATAGATTAGAGTAACCGGTGCCAAAATCATCAATAGAAATTTTAATACGACTTTTTGACAGTACTTCTAAGGTATTGCCCACTTTACTGTAATGTAACTCTTCATCTTCTGTTACCTCAAAGCAAACTTCAAGATTCGGTGTTATATTTTTAAACAGTTCGACTCCTTTGAGGATATTACCGTTATTGATATCTTTAGGATAAACATTAATGGAAAGATAAAAGGGTTCATTGATAATCTTAATATCTTTAAAATCGTCAATGGCTTGCAAGATAAGGTCTTCCGTCATCGACCAAGACATATCTAATTCAGCCACCACTGAAATAAATTGATCAGGGTAAAGCGGACCAATATGGTCTTCAAATCGAGCCAGTAATTCACAGCCAATAACCTTACCCGTTTGTAACTCAACAATAGCCTGATAATGTGGCTTAATACTTTTAAAAGATAAGGCTAATTTTATTCTTCTTTTGGTACTATAAATGTAACTATAAATCGATTGATAAGCATGTAAAGTTGCCACACCTGAAATCAAAGAAATAAACATTAAAATTAATAAAACAGGTGCAAGTTGGAATTCTGAAAAGTTTTTTTGCACAATAGCCACACAGATTAATCCTTTAGGGCCACAAAATTCAAAAGAGTGCGATAGTAATCCTGAGCTAAAATAAGGCTGACTACTTGTTGATTTTTTTTGATATATTCCAGGTTCACCAAAAAGATGAATAATTTCTTCACCTTTGAGTGCTAGCAGTTCATAGTTTTTAAATTTTCTGTGTTCATACAAAACACCTTGAAATGATGCGACTAAATTATAATTGTCCTTACGAATAACAATACCTTGTACCTTTCTATCGAAAGTGATCAACTTATGGTTAAACCAGAATTCATGGCCGTCCAGCATAAAGTCATAGCTAGGTCCCTTGATGGGTGTTTTTAAGATGCCAATTCCTGTGGTACAGGTCAATACGCCATTTTCGAGGAAGCCTATGTCCCTAATGTCATTTGATTCAAATTGAGATTTTCGCATTGCTAATAAATTTTCATCAGAGCAATAAGTAAAGTTTTGGTTATTTAATGACTCAATAACATCATATCCATAAGCTGTGGTATCCATTAAATCGCTAAGTATATATTCTCCTTGCTCTAAAAGCTGACTTTTTAAAATGTAGGAGTAGCTATAAAATATCAGCGTTAAACTAAAAATTATCCCACTTAAAAATGCCAAATACTTGGTAATTGAACCCATTCTTTGCATATACACAGCCCCAACTCAATTTATAACGTAATGATAATAATCATTTTAATATTTAGTTATAGGTCAATTTTTATGATAATACTAGCGCTCAAGTGATTAGTCATCGCTATAATTGCCTCTTGGCAAGTCAGTAGGTATTTTTAATCAATTGAGGCTTCTTTGTGGCGAGCACTTCATTAAGATATTAGCCTATTAATGAAAGTATTACAGATTAGTAGCGTAAAATTAAAGTGCTTAATTGATACTGGTTAACGGTATTGCTAAATAGCCCCACAAAAGAATGCCTGTTACGGTGGTGTTCACTCTGCTAATAACAGAGTTGTAAACGTTAGCAATCATGTTACGCTTTGGGTTTGAAGTGAGCTGAAAAATCAAGTAATTGCTCGGCTGGTTTTGGTCGGCTAAAATAATATCCTTGCACTAAATCACAATTTAACTCTGCTAGTAAAGCAAGCTGTGACTGAGTTTCAACGCCTTCGGCAACAACAGTCATACCTAAGCTATGTGCCATAACAATAATAGTTTTAACTAACTGACAATCAGCCTTATTTATTGTGATCCCTTGAATAAAGCTTCTATCTATTTTGAGCACATCAAAGGCATATTCTCTTAAATAACTTAATGATGAATACCCAGTACCGAAATCGTCCATTGATAGTTTTATACCCAGTCTTTCAACTTCAATCAAGGCGTCATGAATATAAGATTGACCACTCATTAACACCCCTTCAGTAATTTCAATTTCCAAACTGCTCGCATTAATCACTTCCTCATCAAGACAGTTTTTAATAAAAGTGAGTAACTCAACATCTCTAAATTGCCGAGGCGATATATTCACAGCCATAGTGTATGTTTTATGATCTTGTTTTTGCCATACATTTAAAAAGCTTAATGCTTGTTTAATAACAAACCGCCCAATCGGCACAATAAGACCGGTGTGTTCGGCAATAGGAATAAATTCAACTGGCGCGATATTACCTAAAACAGAATTATGCCATCGCAACAGTGCTTCAACACCAATAACATGGCCACTTTTGACATCTAATTGAGGCTGATAATATAGCTCAAATTCATTACGTTCTAGTGCGCCATGCATTTGTTCTTCAATTTCAAAACGGCGCAACATCACAATATTCATTTCTTTAGTAAAAAATGAATACGTATTGCGACCTAAAGATTTTGCTTCATACATTGCCGTGTCAGCATTACGCAGTAGATCAGAGCTAGAACAGCCATTTTCAGGGTATACAACAACACCAATACTTAAGGTAAGTATTAATTCTCTGCTATCAATATTAAAAGGTTCTCTAAAGGCTTGGAGTAAATTTTCAGCAATAATTGTTGCATCATGGTGGCAGGTAATACCGCGTAACAGTACAATAAATTCATCCCCTCCTAAGCGGCCAACCGTATCTTCTTTTCGAACAACGTTATTTAAGCGCTTTGCCGATTTGATCAGTATTTTATCCCCCATCTCATGACCCAATGAGTCATTAACTTTCTTGAAATCGTCTAAATCAAGAAAAAGGACGGCTATTTGCTCATTATTTCTTTCGGCTTCAATCAGCATTTGTGATAAACGGTCGAGTGATAAAAACCGGTTAGGTAATAAAGTTAAGGTATCAAAATAAGCTTGGTTGCGAATTATTTCAGCAGACTTGTACTGTTCGCTAATATCCCGAATAATAGTTACTATTTGGTTATATTTTGCCAAATAGCTCATTCTAGCTTCAAAATATGCTAATCCATAAGGCATATTTAGCTCATATTCGAAAGTTATCATCTCTTCTTGCTGTTGTATTTTAGCCAAATGAGTTTCAAATTTTTTAACGACCTCACTAGGTAATACATCAGTCATACGTTGGCCAATAAAGTGCGCTGGTGAAACGTAAAGTTTTTTTTGTTCGCTTGCACGATAATCGATAATGGTCCCATCAACTTCCATTAAGAAGAATAAATCAGGGATAGCATCAATAATGGTTTTAAGCATATGGTCTTTGAATAGCGCTTGCGACTGTGCATACTTAACATCAGCTAAATTGACATCAATACAGTACATTTGTTTTTTATTATATTGATTAGTAAACATTACATGACTTGAAAGGACATTAATATCATTGCCATTTTTATGAGACAAGATGATCTCTGCAGTAGGAATTTTTATATCTTTGTTTATCCAATCATTGTGTGCCGCAACAACTGAATCACGCATAGCGGCGGGGATAATTAAGTCTTCTAATTTTTGTCCGCGAGCTTCTTGCTGGGTAAAACCGTAAAGTAATTCACTACCTATATTCCAATAAATGACCCGCCGATTTTCATCATATCCTTGCACAGAAACAACATTCACTGCATCAAATAATTGGTGCAGTGAATCATTAGTCACGTATTGTTGGGGCGCTATTGTGTTAACATTTTTTGATATCATATTTAGCTAAATCCAAAAGTTCCTTCTATTTTATAATAGACGTCAACTGTCGATTTGACAGCTAAAACATAATTAAATTTGAGCGCTATCAAGGTATTAATAGCTATATAATATTAGAACAACAGTCTGTTTATAGCAAAATCCGCTAGGATTAAAATTATTCAAAAGTAATCTTAGGGTAAATCTGAAATATTAAGAAGATGTTTAACTGGTAAGAGAAAAAGCATGTCGATAAATAAACGATTTCTTGTGGTTATTTATCTCCCCTAAAATTGGGCGGTTAAGCGTAAAGTAAAGATGAGTAAATCACTTACTGATTTGTCACCAGAAGGTGATGAAATAAATTGAAGATCAGGTTTGATATTTATTTTGTCATTTATTGGAAATAGATAAAATAACTCAGTAACTTGCTCACTATCCGCTCCAACAACATCCGCTTGGGTGAACCCTAGGCCCAAGGTATCTTCTTCACTGAAAAGTCCTTGGTAATTAACGCCAATACTAAAATGCTGATCTACAGCAACGACTTTTTTCTTTGCTTGTCCCCATTGCATAAAAGCACTAAATTTTTCATTAAAATAATGATCAGCAACGATATAGATATCTGTTGAGCTTGCTGATATTCGATCGCTACTTTCAAGATATGAATGATTCCAAGCCCCAAATTTCACCGAACTATTACCTTGGTAGTGCCACTGCACTTCGGCAATAGAGAAAAAATCATCAAAGTGATTATACTTAGCACTACTTTCGTAATAACCAAGTCGAGTTGTTATCGCTGAATTCAACTTATATTGGCTATAAATGCCTATACTTGGCTGAGGATAGGTGGGAAGACCTTGAATTGTTGGACTCACCCCCATAGAAGAGTTAATAAATTCCAGACCATATTCTGTAAAGGCAAAATCACTATTGGCGTCCATCTGTCCTAGCTTAATAAATAATTTTTTGTTGAGTTTTACCGCAAAAATAACTTCATATGCATGGTTAAAGTCTTGTTCATCAATATTACTAAACCCTTGAATATCAATAGCAATATCAGAACCTTGTTCACCACGTTGTACAGCATACCCTACTGAAATATAACTTTGCTTGCCAATAAGGTTAGTTAGATTTGTTTCAAAGCCAACATTGAGCAGACCGCGTATTACATTTTTAGAAAAAGTATTATTATCAATAAAAGAATTGTCGACAGTAATATCTGCATTAAATATAGTTTCTAACGCTTCAACCTCGGTTGTAGCAATTGTAATAAAAAAGAGTGTTATTGAAGAAATTTTATTTAACGTTTTTTTTAGCACAGTTCTGATACTCGTATTTTAAACAGACTTACATTAATTTTTTAAATTATACACAAATTAACTAATGGGTAACGTGCAATTAATGAAACGACTAGCGAAACCATACCTTTATCTAAATAACGATCTAACGCTATATAGCAGTTAAAAAGGTAAAATTACTGTTTAGATCAAGCAAGTTATAGTACATAGTTGCAATATATAGAAAATTTGCTAAGGTTTTCTTGGTGTTTATTCGTAGTGCCATTGAATTAACTTAAGGTGCGCTGCAACTCGTTGTTTGTTAAAAAAGCTGTTAAGCCTATTACTACAAATAAGTCATCAGATTAAAAACTATAGTAACAAGCTTGACCGAAAAATCCTGTTATTATCAGGGACAACGTAATTTCGTACTTAGCCCCTTTTACTGTAGTAATTAAGTAAATGTAACCCGGTATTTCTGATGATAGATAACGAGACGTATTATTGCTATTTATAAGTTATTTTTAGGACAATTAATTAATAAAATCATTCTATTGATTTTATTGGCTAATATTTTTTTTGTTTCACTGCCTGCTCTCGCTCAACAATATCGTTTTACGTTACTCAATGTTCAAGATGGCCTTCCTTCACTTAATATCAATCAAACATTCCAGCAAAGCAATGGCTTTATTTGGCTGGCAACAGATGCTGGAGTTAGTCGCTTTGATGGTAAAGCATTTGAGCATTACAAGTTCTCTCCAGGTAGCCCACGGCACATAAGCCACAATTTTATTACTAACATAGTAGAAGACAATGACGGTAATATTTGGTTAACAAGCGAACATGGGCTAAATAAAATTCGTCCTGATGGTAGTGTTGTCATTTACTTACAAGATGCTAAAAATCCTAATAGTTTATATTCAAACTGGGCTGTATCTCTGCATGTTAATCATCAAAACGAGTTATGGATTGGCACAGGTAGCGGACTAAACCTATACAATAAAATAAAGGATAACTTTCAATTTATACCTTACTTTTCAGATGGTAATAAGTACCTTGTCACTATTTACGCTATGGTAGAAGATAAACTGGGACAGATATATACGATAACATCTAACGGTCTCGCTTTATTAAATAGAGAGCAAATGATTTTACAAGCAGTAGTGACCGATAATGCCGAGCACACAACACTTCTTGGTAAAGTAACGATGACTGCCGTTACTGATAACCAAGGCATACTTTGGATGGGTAGTGAAGCAGACGGTCTTATTTCATACAACCCTAAGACGAAAGCGGTTAAAAACTTTAAGCATACGCCAAATAATATTAATAGCCTTGCCGATAACAGCATTTATGCTTTGTCTTTGAGCGAGCAAGGTGATTTGTGGATTGGTCATGCCTATAAAGGAATAACAATATTTACACCACAAACGAATACTTATCAACATATTATAAATCAACCCTTTTCTCTTTCAAGCCTTCCTTCTAATATGATCACCCACATATTTTTTGATCGTTCAGGCATGGCATGGATCTCAACCGACAATGGTATAGCCACCTATAGTCCATATACGAGCGCAAGCTATATATACCCTAGAAAAGCTGACAACAAAGGTCTTTCAAGTAATTTAATTAACCACATAGTCATCGATAAAAATATAGCATGGTTAGCCACCGGACAAGGGCTTAATACCCTCGACTTAGAGACCAGTGAAATTAGCCATATAAATTTAGATGGCCTGACTCAATATCAATTTTCTCATGATAGCATTTGGAATATTTCTCTCATAAATAATAAACTCATGTGGTTATCATCTGATCAAGGTATTAGCTTATTCAATCATCAAGCCAATACATTAAATCACTTTGATAATGCTAATGGCAATTCACAAGGCTTTCCAAGTCATGAATTTTATACGCTCACCCAAGATAAAAACAATGAGATGGCTATATGGATAACAGGCTATATAAACGTTGGATTACTATTGTTTGATCAAGAAAAGGGCATCAATAAACAATTTCTCAATACCGAAAATAATAAATATTACGATGAAGGAAATTTTACCTATCAAACGCTTATCGACGATAATGGCGCTATGTGGATGGGAACCACTGACGGTATATTTAAAGTCGACCTTAACACTGGCGCATCAACCCAATACAATCTTGGTATTAACGGCGCAAATGTCAGGGTCAGTGGCATAATTCGTCTAGCATCTGGAGATATTTGGGCAAGCACACAAGGCGGTGGGCTGGTTCGTTTATCTTTTTCGGGGCCTGATAAACGCACCGTTAATATTAAAACAATGACCAAAAAAAATGACCTGTTCAACGGTCAATTAAAATCAGTTATCGCTCAAGGAGAGAGTCGACTTTGGTTTACTACCAGCAATGAACTCTACATGTATAACATTTATACTGAGCAAGTAACTCAGTATAAGTCTTTACTCTTGGACAAAAATTTTAACTTCATTGAAGCGGCTATTGCCATCGTTGATAACACCTTACTATTAGGGACCAACAAAGGCTTAATTCGTGTTGAAACAGATAAGTTATCGCAAAATAACTTTAACCCCCCGATCCAAATAACTGAGATCCTAGTTGCCAATAAGAGCACGGTAATAGTCAGTGATAAAACATTTTCTGAAAGCTTGGTTCTCGATGGTGAAAACCCCAATATTCAAATTTATTTTGCTTCGCTTGATTATACAGCACCTAAAAACAACCATTACCGATATCAGCTTAAAGGTTTTGATAGTGATTGGGTTTACAGTGAGAATACTAATTTTGTTCAATACACTAATTTAGATCCGGGCAGTTATCAGTTTGTTGTCCAAGGAACAAACAGTGATGGCGTATGGAGTCGAGATCAATCGACAATGATGATCGAAGTTGCCATGCCCATTTGGTACTACCTCTTTATGGTGTTATCACTTATTACGCTTGCTATTTCAATTCGTTACATCATGTTTAAAAAACAAAAGTTGATAGAGCTGCATCAACGAGCAAACTACGACGCCTTAACAGGATTGGCTAATCGCTATTATTTAAACCAAAAATTAAACGAATTAGTTGCTAAAAAGGACAGTTATTTTGCCATTGTCTTTGTAGATATCGACCATTTTAAAGAAGTTAACGATACCTTGGGCCACGACGCAGGTGATCAGTTGATTATTCAAATAGGTAAACGATTGCAATCATGCTTAAGAGCTCACGACCTTTTAGCTCGCTTAGGCGGTGACGAATTTGCCATTATCATTATTACCTCCCCTGATGATGATGGCCTTGCGCATATAGTTGAAAGAATGCACAAAAGTATTAGTGCTTTGTATCATATTGATGATCAACGGGTTAAAAGTTCAGCAAGTATTGGTGTCGCCAAATTTCCTCATGACGGAAATGACAGTAAAACGTTACTTAAAAATGCCGATATTGCCATGTATGCAGCTAAAAATTCAGGTAGAAATAACGTTAACTATTACAGCCCGATTTTAAGTAAAAAAATGTTAGAAAAGTTTGAAATTCGCAATGCCTCAACACCAGAGTAACTTGAACCTTATTGTTTCTATAGTAGTGAATTAATTGTCTTGCATCTTTATTTTCATACTTATTAGACTGGTCTTCTTAGCGGTATTCTAGAATAAATGATTATTAATATAACCTCTAGCCTCAGCGCCGGTTGTGTAAACTGCTGAGCCGGTTTTGTCGCCAAGAACATTCCAGATAATGGTGCTGTTATCGGTAACATCTTTCAATATCACTGTTGAGTTTGCAGAGAAAGTTAGATAGTTGGCGATATTAAAAATCCAAGAGCCATCGATACCTTTACCATCAAGCGTTAAGGTTTTACCTATCGCTATGGTTAAATAATTTATTGTGCTGTAAATACCCCCTCAAGTGTTTCGTCGTTGGTACCAAAAGTGGTTGATACGAGTTCTGTTCCTGTACCCATATCTTTTATATCTTGTTGCACAGACGTAATAAGCGCTTCCTGATTGTTAATGATGGGCGTCAGCTCAACAACTAGCGCCCAGCCAAATTACTTGTTCAGCCATTCACCTCTGATATTGTTACTAGTCATTTATCAAAGATAATACAGTGCTGAGCTAACTAACTAAACTCGTCAAAGCGAGTACTGTATTTACAAAGAACATGAGGATATAACTAGACTTTATTTGTTATCATTCACTGGTAGATGTAACTTTTTTACTGGAATTAAATGTCACAATAAAATGTGCTAATCCAGATTTTTCTTTGGCGGTTAAATGTAGGCTAAGTTTGCTTCTGCGCCAAATAATATCTTCAAGATCAACAGCCCATTCTTGTTGAATTAAGTACTCTACCTCGCGTTGATATAGACCGGCACCAAAATACTCTCCCATGCCTTCTAGTGAGTTAATTGCACCCAAGATTTTATGACTTAACGTACCGTAAGAGCGAACATAACGCTTAATTATTTGACAGGGTAACCAGCTATATTGGCTTTGCAAGCTGGTTTGTAAATTGTGTTGATTGTCAAAGTCTCCCCCTGGTAAAGCAGTATCTGCTGTTATACATTCACCCGCATCGGGAAAATGATCAATAATTCCATTAACTGCAGCTTCAGATAATTTCCGGTAAGTGGTAATTTTTCCACCAAATACTGATAACAAAGGCGCTTTTCCCTTAGGTGCATCTACTTCGAAAGTATAATCACGGGTTACCGCTGCAGGCGAATCTGATTCGTCATCGAGTAAGGGCCTAACGCCTGAATAAGTCGCGATGATATCTTTGTTTGATATTTGGTGTTTAAAATGGTCATTAACTACCGAGATTAAATAATCAGTTTCTTCTTTTGAAATACAAGCTGTCGCTGGATCGCCGACATGCTCTATATCCGTTGTTCCAATCAAAGAAAAGTCATCTTCATAAGGAATAACAAAGACAATACGTTTATCTTCATTCTGTAAAATATAAGCCTGCGACTCGTTATGAATACGCGGCACTATAATGTGGCTGCCTTTAATTAAACGAATTTTTTTAGGTGATGGCTTTTTTAATGCTTCATCGAAAATACTTGTTACCCATGGACCGGCAGCATTTACTAACGCTTTAGTTTTAACAAGCTGTTTTTCTCCGGTGATATTATCATTGAGTGTTACTTCCCAAATATCACCAACTCTTTTTGCATCTGAGCAACGAGTACGCGTCATAATATTCGCGCCTTTATCTCTAGCGGCAATGGCATTGAGAACCACCATCCGAGCATCATCAACCCATGCATCAGAGTATTCAAATCCCTTAGTGATTGTATCTACAACGGGACTATTTTTATCAAATTTAATTCCCTTTGAGCCCTTTAGTGTTGCTCGTTTAGCTAAGTTATCATACATAAACAAGCCAATTCTTATCATCCAAGAAGGGCGTAGATGACTACGATGAGGTAAACGAAAACGTAAAGGCCATATGATATGGGGCGCATTTTTTAATAAGATCTCACGTTCAGCAAGCCCTTCTCGAACTAAGCGAAACTCATAGTACTCGAGATAACGTAAACCGCCATGAATAAGTTTACTGCTATTTGATGAGGTTGAGGAGGCAAGATCATTCATTTCACAAAGTAAAACATTTAACCCTCTACCTGTTGCATCGGCAGCAATGCCTGTACCGTTGATCCCCCCACCAATAACGAGTAAATCATAAATAACGCTTTGATCTTTCATATTGTTCCTTAGTTGCGACCAGAGGAAATTACTTTAGCCCTCACTATTTTGTCGCTTGCCTTTACTTAACGTTGATATTATTTGCTGAACAATACAACCAATGTGAAAACAAAGCAACAAATTACGAACATAAACGAACATATCTTTATACTTTTTTGATAATTAAAGAATTGTTGATTATAAAAAATTTATTTAGCAAGTAGGCTTTAAACTAAACCTTAGGAGAAGGAGCTATATATTGCTAACAGTTAGTGCTAATAAATAACGATTATAAATTAAACTAAATGTAAAGTGACGTTATGATCTGAAAGGATTTTCTGTATTTCATCAGGAGGAGGAGCATCGGTAAAAAAGTGATCTGCTTGATTAATATTACCTAAGCGTACCATAGCGTTACGACCAAATTTTGAGTGATCGGCCGCTAAAATCACTTGCCGTGAATTGGCAATAATAGCTTGAGCTACTCTAACTTCTCGGTAATCAAAGTCTAAAAGTGAACCTTCGATATCAATACCACTGATGCCAATAATACCAAAGTCCATACGGAAATTTTTAATGAAGTCTTCCGTTGTTTCACCTATGACGCCGCCATCTCTATGGCGAACTTCGCCACCAGCAATAACAACAGAGAAATCTTCCTTGGCACCAAGTATAGAAGCAACATTTAAGTTATTCGTCACAATTTGAAGGCTTTTATGAGCCAATAAGGCACGCGCAATGGTTTCTGTGGTTGTACCGATATTGATAAAAAGAGATGCTCCATTGGGTATCATGCGCACTAACTCAGCAGCAATTTTTTCCTTGGCCTGAAGATCCATAATTTTTCGTGTTTGATAATCAGTATTGACAGTACTTGATTCAATGCCGGCACCACCATGATGACGTGAAATTTTTTGTACTTTAGCTAACTGATTAAGATCTCGGCGAACCGTTTGTGGTGTCACCTTAAAGTGTTCAACAAGTTCATCAATGCTGACAAAACCGCTTTTTTTAATCATCTCTAAAATTAACGCTTGTCGTTGCTGTTGTGTCATTAAACTTATACTTTATGAATTAGATGTCGCTATTTTGCCACCTGCATCGATATAAGCAAACAAATTAACTAATAATATTTTATATAATCGTTTAGTTGTTATGTATAAACCACAAAATGAACATAAGTGAACTTAAGTGAAAATTTAACAACGCATTGTAATTATTCAGCACTGACGACAATTTAGAAGCACTATCTGAATAGAAATAACATTATTTATTATCCTTTGTTTAGATAACAAAAGTTGTTTTAGGCAGCGTTGATGGCGCTCACAACACTGTAAAATCGTGTGCTAGCTTTGACAGTGTTAATAGTGAATATTGTCAAAATGAACCTGTGGTAAAGACATTACACTGCGGCAACCAGTACATCAGATAATGTGTTATTGGTATTCATGTACACGAACGGAATAAAAAAACACTTACCCTTTTAAAAATTACCCATGCTTTAATACCAGCAGTTATAGAGAGGCTTCTACTATCTTTATTGTTACCATTAAAACATTATAGGTATCGAAAGAGTCATAGCAGATATAGATTCTATCGCGTGACCTAGGGCTGTGTTATATAATTCTCTTGAGGGATTAGCAGATATGTAGCAAAGAGAAAGGCATTTCGATTCCAATTAGATAAAACAACTTATGATAATTTATAAGACGACTGAAAATTTCCGTACACTCCATACAAAGTAAGTAAAAGCATTATCTAGATCAAAACCTATCAGTCAAATAAGTAATGATTTTTAACTAATGATTAGGCTAAAAAATGTCCGAATTTATAGTTTATAATAAAGCATTTATTAAACGAATAAATGCTTATTGATAATAAAAAAGCTGATGATATATATAGGATTATCAGCTTTTAAAATCGACGATAATTAATTATGATATAAACTATTTTAAGACTGTTTTTTAAATTTACGTGATGCAAAACCTGTCATTGCCAATAAAAAAATAGCAAATGTCGATGGCTCAGGAACCGTAGATGGCTCACGAACGTCAACACTACGTACAAAAAATGCTCCTACAGTATCGTCAACGTTATTGGTTAGGAAACCTCCTCCCCAAATATCTATACCTAGATTAACGGCTGCAATACTTGATATTGCATTTAAACCGCCTAAGTTGCTTAAACCATCGTTGTCCGTATCAGCGAGTATCCCCTGTATTAAGGGTAATCCGCCAGGACCTCCGCCAAATTTTTCATGGAGATCTTGCATAGCTACTATGCTAGCCGTTGAATGTCCTAGCCCGAATCCTAGAGAACCGGTTCCGTCTACTCCCAGTGTGATACCAACATTTTTAAATAGCGAGATTAATTCTACGTCTGTAGCCAAATGAAACCCATCAGCCGCCCACTGATTAGAACCTTGGAGAGCATCTAAGTTCATACCATAAAAAATTGATACATCTAACCACTCCGTTTGACCAACAGTATCGACAGTCAGTAATCCATCTGCTGCTGCTGAGTAATCTTTACTTATTAATCCTGCATTCGCATATACACCTGCAACCATAGAGCACATTATTATTAATTGCTTTAAAAGTTTAAATTTCATTGGGTTTACCTCTTATAATAAATAATCTATTAGACGTCAACTAACTTGTCCGGTTGGCGTCAATTAACTTGGCCGGTATTTGAATTTAGTTGCATAGCTTGTTTTTTTCGGTAACTTTCTCCTTTTATTTGATAGATATCACTGTGGTGAAC
>NZ_JACGVS010000015.1:0-121334 GCF_014077345.1 Colwellia sp. BRX8-4 | reverse complement strand
TCATTTTCATCTTCATCTCTTTATCTTTCATTTTTATTTCTTTTTTTTCCATTTTAATTTTTTTATCTTTCAATTTACCTTTGGACTTCTCTGCCTGCTTCATACATTTTTTCATCATGGCGATAGCGACAGGATCCTTCATATCAATCTTGCTGTGATCCATTTTGCTACAATCAGCTTTTTCAGCTTTTTTTGCATGTAATTTTGGATCATGTGCTGTAGCCGTCATTGATAAAGTAATGGTTGGTATCAATACCAAAGCTAATTTTGTTAAAGTTTTCATGGTTTACTCCTACGTTAATAAAATATTAATGGGTTATTGTATAAATTCATCAAATGCAATATTTTTTGCATCAATGCTTTGGGTTATCAATAAATCAATGGTTGTGCTCATCATGTCTGATGGCCCATACAAATTAAATTCAACACCTTCGATTTGGAAAATTTTGTTAATATTTGATATTAGTTATTCTTGAACATAACCTTTAGTGCTCAGCCAATCTTTAGTAGCCCCAGATAACACAGTTCTAGTGCCACAAAAAAGTAAATGTCCCTTTTAATTAAACTACCATTTTCAGGGGGTAATTAATTGTTCTTCAATTAAAGACTTAATTGGTGCCATACCAGATCCAGCGCCGATTAATATCATCGTTTTATTACTTGATGGTTTTGCATGAAAATATTAAAAGGGACCTAGCGTCTCTATTTTCTGACCTACTGCTAAGTTACATAAATAACTTTAACCTACACCAGGAAATACACTTTTGTTAGGAGCATTTTGTATCTTAATGTTAAACACCAGCTCTTCTGCACCACCGTTATTTTGACCATTAGCCAAGGAATAACTTAGAATACAGGCATTATTCTCATATTCCAAATGTTCAATATGATGCCAGTAGGGTTTTAATGCTTCAGGCAAACGCTTCGGAATATATCCCTCCCTTGTCAGCAAAAATAAATATAATGAAATCCACATTCCCTTTACAATCAGCAAAGCTTTTTGAGGTTTTTGTCCACTCGAACAATAGAATTAATAACTATAAAAAACTAATTGAACAAGCCTTGGTTGCGTCGAGACAATCTCAGATTTATTTTTACTTAACTATCCTCTCGGCTCTTAGCTACCTCAATTGTGGCCTGAGTACTCATCAGTCTCGTTACCTGAAAACATAACTATAATGGAGTATTACTGATATATTTTATATAAGGTCTCAAAGCATAACCATCAACATCTTTAGAGCAAAATTCCGTTATAACTAACGAATAATCGCTATATTTCATTCATATAAAAAGAAATACGAGCGATTCCATGTAAAAGTACCAAGATAAAAGGAGAATGTTATTCCCCTAATTTTTAAATTAAAACTTCGCTTCAGAATTTACTTTTAATACTTCGCCTGACATTGTCATCAGGAAATAAATTGTTTTATTTTCTGATTTATTGTTAGCACTAACAATATAACGGTTAGCTTCTGCCGCATGTAGTTTGAAACTTTCTGAGGTCAAACTCTTCCAGCTCGAGTCTAATTTTCCAACCTTGAAACCTAAATCTTTAAAAGTCAGTTTTTGGGTAGCTTTAGCTGCAATTTGTGTTGCTACTTTAGGGCTTATTTTTCCGTGTTCAGTATGCGCGAATGCTGAACTTGTGCTACATATCAATGTAATGAATAAGGCTGCTATTAAAGTTTTCATTTTGGTACTCCTATTATTTTAATTAAATTCAAAGTATGTTTGTTTTTTTATTATTTGAGGTGATTATTTGAGGCCATGCTCGGTGTATTCACCTTTTACAATAAGTTGAACAGTGACTGGGGAGTCAGAGGTGTTTTTCCAATACCAACCATGAGAACCAGCAAATGGTGCCGTAAAACTCCCTTTCATTTCACCCAGTGTTGCTATTGCATAACTTTCAAAATAGCCCGTTGTGTCGCCTTCTGGTTCGCCATGTAAATCAAAATACAATGCTGACCTATCTGTTATCCATTCATATTCAAGCTTTTGGTATTGCGCCATGATAAATTTGTATTCAACACCGCGACCAGCAGGAACAATTACTTCAATGGTTTCTGTAGCAACTTTTGATTTTTCGGCGGCTTCTCGTGAAGAGAGTGGAGTAGACGCTTCGGCCTTTACGTTGTGAAAAACGGTTAGTCCAAGTTCATGCCCAATCCCTGTGGGATCAATATTATACTCAGCAGGCAATATAATGGTTAAAAGTGTAATTGCTGCAAAGACTAAGCTAAACAGTGTGTATTTGAGCAATGCTGAATTCGTTAAAGTTATAGTTTGTGGCGTTGTTTTTTGCATCGTTTTATCTCTTAAATTAGGGTAAAGTTTAATAGTAAAAGTTTAATAAATTAGTTAATGAAATAACCAGTCAGTTGAAAACCTACCAACATAAACCCTGCACTCATCAACAAACAATTCGTGTTTGTCGCAAAGCGAGTGAAGCTGCTATGTTTACGCCAAAAATTAATCACTAAAAGAATAAAGGCCAAGGCGGTAAACTGTCCTAATTCAACCCCAACATTAAAGGCAATTAAATTAGTAATTAAGCCGTCATCAGGAAGTTGAAACTCTTGTAACTTGGTTGCTAAGCCAAAGCCGTGAAAAAGACCAAAAATCAGTACAGCAAGCTTGGCATTGGGTGATTTACCAAAGAGTCGATTAAAGCCACCTAAATTATCAAAGCCCTTATAAACAACCGATAGCCCAATAATGGCATCGATCAAATAAGCATTAACTTGTATGTCACTGATCACGCCAAACAATAAGGTTAAGCTGTGCCCTAGCGTAAACATACTGACATACAATAAAACATCTCGACTTCTATATAAAAAGAACAGCACACCTACTAAGAACAATAAATGATCGTACCCCGTCACCATATGCTTAGCACCGATATACAAAAATGGGATAATTTGTACACCAGTGTTTTGTAGTAAAAATGCTCGTGTGCTTTCATCGACACCATGAGCAAAGGCTTCAATCGGTAACCATATAGCTAGTAAAGCGATAAAACTCGACAAGCTATATCGCTGTATAATATTAAACATTAACGGTTTCCTTTGAATGAGTTGTTTCAGTGGAGATTTCTTCGCGATGTAGTAAACGATATAAAGCTGGAAGAACGAATAGCGTCAATATAGTTGAGGAAATCACCCCTCCGATCACCACAGTCGCTAGTGGGCGTTGAACCTCTGAGCCAATGCCCGTATTAAGTGCCATAGGCACAAAACCTAATGAGGCAACAAGCGCGGTTGTTAGCACAGGCCGAAGTCTTGTCAATGCACCTTCGATAATAGCCGTATCTAAAGCAGCTCCTTCGCGTCTAAGTTCTCGTATAAACGAGACCATAACTAGGCCATTTAAAATAGCGATGCCTGATAAAGCAATAAAACCAACAGCGGCTGATATTGAAAAAGGAATATCTCTCAACAGTAAAGCAAAAATACCACCTGTTAAGGCTAATGGAACACCAGTGAAAATAATCATGGAATCTTTAAATGAGCCTAAAGCCAAGAAAAGAAGACCAATAATCATCACCAACGTAATAGGAACCACGATAGATAGGCGCTCTGATGCTGATTGTAATTTTTGGTAGGTGCCGCCATATTCAATCCAGTAACCCGCAGGTATTTCAACAGACTCATTAATTGAAGCTTGAATATCCTTAACAAATGACCCTAAATCTCTCCCTCGAACGTTAGCGGTAACAAACACTCTACGTTTGCCATTTTCTCTATTGACTTGGTTTGCACCTTCAACCAATACCAATTCAGCTAGCTCCTGTAATGGAACATAACTGTTATCGAACATCTGTATTGGTAGGTAAGCCAAGGCATCAACATCAGTTCTTAGCGCTTCTGGAAGACGTACTACTATGTCTGCACGTTGATCACCTTGATAGAACTTACCCGCAATCGTACCGCCTAACGCTGTGGAAAGTTGATCTTGTAGTTGCTTCACGCTTATTCCATATTTTGCTAGCTGGGCAAGTTTTGGATTAATCGTCATTAGTGGTAAACCAGTCGTTCTCTCTACTTGAATATCAGCAATCCCCTCAACATTAATAATAGCTGCGTTTATGCTCTTTCCTAACGCTGCTAAAGTCTCAAAATCATCTCCAAACACTTTGATAGCCAGCTCTGCACGAACTCCTGATAACAACTCATTAAACCGCATTTGTATTGGTTGTAAGAACTCATATCGATTACCCGGTATAGGCTCTACTACGGCTGCTAATTCCTCAACAAATTGTGCTTTAGGTTTATTAGGATTTGGCCATTCACTGCGTGGTTTTAAAATAATAAAATTATCGGCAACACTGGGTGGTACAGCATCTGTTGCAACATCGGCTGTGCCTATTTTTGCAAAGACACGTTCAACTTCTGGCATTTGATTGATTTTTTCTTCTAAGACTTTTTGTAACGCGACAGCTTGCGACAATGATGTACCGGGAATACGCAAGGCATGCATGGCGATATCACCTTCATCAAGGTTTGGCACAAATTCGCTACCAAGTTTATTGGCAGAAAATCCTGCTAAGCCAACAAGTCCAACTGCGAAAACCACAACAAACCAGCGAAGTTTAAGCGCAAATGTTAAAGAGGGACGATAAAGCGCTAAAGATGATTTTATAATGATATTTTCTTTTTCTTTTACAGGGCCTTTGAACAAAATAGCAATAGCTGCCGGAACAAAAGTTACGGATAAAAACATTGCACAACATAATGCTATAACAACGGTTATTGCCATAGGGTGAAACATTTTACCTTCGACACCCGTAAGCGCAAAAATAGGTAAATAAACAGCAGTTATAATAAATACGCCAAATAATGCCGGACGGATGACTTCTTTAGTTGCTTCATAGACCAGTGCTAATCGTTCATTAACTGCCATGGTACGACCATTCGCAGAAGCTGAGCTGAGCTTTCTTAGACAATTCTCAACGATGATAATCGCACCATCAACAAGTAGTCCAAAATCTAACGCCCCTAAACTCATTAGATTGGCACTTACGCCTACTTGTACCATGCCCGTTACGGTCATTAACATCGCAAATGGGATAACCGCGGCAGTAAGTAATGCCGCTCTCATATTGCCTAACAATAAAAACAACACGACAATAACTAATAACGCCCCTTCAAAGAGGTTCATTTTTACTGTATCGAGTGTCTTTTCAACTAAGGTAGTACGGTCATACACAGCGGTAACGGTAATACCGATGGGTAAACTCGCTTTAACTTCGTCTAACTTTATACCAACCGCTTTAGCAACATTTCGACTGTTTTCACCAATAAGCATGAAAACGGTACTCATCACCACTTCTCTACCATTTTGGGTCGCTGCACCTGTTCTTAACTCTTTTCCTTCTTGTACTTTAGCAACATCAGAAATTCGAATAACACTGCCTTCAGTCGTCCTAACAGGAATATTAGCGATAGCCTCTAAACTTTCTACCTGTCCGGGAATACGTAATAACCATTGAGCGCCATTTTTTTCTATAAACCCAGCGCCCTTATTATCATTATTATTTTCGATCGCTTGAATAATATCTTGCTGATTAAGGCCAAATTCCAGTAGCTTTTTAGGCTCAAAGGCAACAAGTATTTCACGTTTAAAACCACCAATAGGGTTAACTTCAACCACACCCTCCACTTGCATTAACTGAGGACGAATAATCCAATCATGAACCGTTCTTAAATCTGTAGCTGTAATTAACTTCCCTTCATCATTACGTGCATTAGGCTCAGCATCCACGGTAAACATGAATATTTCACCTAACCCAGTTGCTATAGGTCCAAGTTCAGGCTCTAATCCAAAAGGTAAATCTGATTTTGCTGAGACTAAGCGTTCATTCACTAATTGTCTGGCAAAGTAAATATCAGTATCATCACTAAAAATGGCGGTTACTTGCGATAAGCCGTAACGTGAAACAGAGCGTGTACTCACTAAATTTGGTATACCTGCCAATGCGGTTTCTAATGGGTAAGTAACCCGTTGTTCCACTTCAAGCGGTGTATATCCTGGGGCTTCTGTGTTGATCATTACCTGAATGTTGGTGATATCAGGGACGGCATCGATCGGTAGCTTGGTAAAATTCCAAAGACCCAATCCTGCGAAGGCGAGTACCGCCAACATAATAATTGAGTTTCTACGAATAGAAAATCTGAGTAAATATTCGAGCATTATTTTTCCTTTAAAAGTAAGTCTTTTAGGCGTAAACTTTTTTTACTAACCGTTGTAATTAAAAGGGAAACCTTTAGTGGTCATGTGATGCGCCAGATTTTTCAACATCGGCTTTGAGAATATAACTATTCTCAGTGACATATTCAGTGCCTAGGGATATACCGCCTAAGACTTCAATTTCATCCCCCACTATGCGGCCTAATTCAAGCATTCTTACTTCATATTCATTGCCAACTTTGGCATAAACCACGGTAAAATCACGAAAGCTCTGCAATGCGTTACGCTTTACCGCCATCGCTACCTCAAATGAGCCAATTTCAATTCTTGCACTTACAAAAGAGCCTTCAGATAATAAGGAATCACTATTGTTTACTAAGACACGAAATAGCTTCGCCTGATCATTCCTAACTTTTAATACTCGGCTATCAATTTTACTTGTGTACTGTTCTTCAACACCATTAATGTTAAGCGTTGTTTTTGCGCCAATATTAATTTTGGCTAAATCCAAAGGAAAAACAGCTAGCTCCGCAACTAAGGTTTCATCATTAGTCACCGTAAGTAATATTCGGCCTTTAGATTGCTCACCAGAAGTAACGTTAACCGCACTCACAATGCCTTTTTGAGTTGATATCACCTGATAAGATTGCAAACTTTCATTACTTTCCAGAGTGAGTAACAATTGACCTTTCTTAATTGCATCACCTAGCTTGACGTGAACTTTTTTAACCAGTCCATCGAATCGAGCGTAAACATTACTGCTAGCATCGGCTGGTAATGTTAAGTTTCCAAACACCTCAATGCTTTCATGGAATGTTGATGGCCCGACAACTTCAGTACTAATTTCCATTGCCTCTGCAATTTTGTCATCAATACTTGTTCGACCTTCAAAATTATCATATTGCCAACTGTAAGTTTTTCCCTGATATTTAGCCGTTAGAGAGACAATAAATGAGTGAGGTTCGTAGATAACCATATCACCACGAAGATACTGGCCTTCTTGAAAAAAATTAATGTTATCGACACCATCACCTAATCGGGTCAATTTTACATTTAGCTCTACTTTCGCAGGGTCGATAGTTTTTCCATTCTCAGTTGCCCACACACGAAACTCAGGGGGCACTCCCGTTTCAAAAATGGATAGTTCAATGGCAAAATTATCTTTTTTCAACAGTCGTCCACGATTCGGCCCTTTCTCTGGCTCCGCTTCTTCTACCTTTTGCTCTGAAACGGCAAGGCTAGAGAAACTTGTACTTAAGCTAACAAAGCACAGTGTGCTGATTAGAGTTAATATTTTAAATGTTGATTTCATGATTATTTCTCGTTATTTTTTTCAATAGATTGAGCGTTAAAAGGTGCATTAGCGTTTTTATTAATGGCAATTAGAGACGTACCCGTTAATCGCTCTATTTCAATATTGTTTAAATGTGCATTTTGATAAGCAGCAATCAAGTCTGACTGCGCATCTAATAATTCTTTTTGAGTATTCGTCCACTCGGTATAGCTATATCGGCCAATTTTGTAAGCTTTTTCAGCTTCAACAAAAGCTTGTTCAAGCACAGGTATAAGGTTTTCAGTCATAGCATGAATGACATGTTGGCTGTGTTTCATTTGTTCAATAAGCACAAACAACTGGGTATTCAATTGATGAACGAGTGCTTGTGACGCTGTTTCTAATTCAGTTTTAGACGCGTGTAACGCATTTATTTTCCCTTGATTTTGATTGCTATCACCAAAAGGAATTGAAATTCCAGCGACTAAACCAAAATCATCGGTTGTTTCGTAACGTCTTAATCCTGTTGTAAATTTCCATAGTGGTTTAGTTTCAATACGAGCAAGTTCAATCTCAGACTGTGCAATTCGCTGTTTTGTAGCGAAAAGACTGACCGAAGGCAATTGTTTTAGATGAGTAAATAGTGAATCAACATCGGTGCTATTGGTTAAAGGTAAGTGGGGTAACGATAATAATGACCCAATGATGTTAGTTTCTTTATGTTGCTCGCTTTGCCCCTGTCCTTGCCACTGAGCCAATAACTGATATTTACTGGCATCTACTTCATGAGTTAAGTCTTCAACAACTAATTCTCGTTTAGCGACTTCAGCTTGTGATTTTAGTTTATCAACTAAAGAAGACTTTCCTGTATTTACACGTTTAGTCACTGCTTCAAATGATTTAACCGCTTGCTTCAAGCTCATTTTTGACAGTTTTAATCGCTCTTCATTGACCAATACTTGGATAAAATATTTTGCTGTTTGTGCGGCTAAATCTAGCGCTTTAATTTCTCGCGCGAATGCAACGGTTGATCCCTGAATCTTAGCATTTGCCACTCTGTTTTTTACTAGAGCGTTATCTAAAATCCATGAGATAGATAGTGTGGATTGCGCACTTTTAAAGCCACTATGATCACCCGTACCCATTGCATCCTCAATGGTAAGTCCAATTTCTGGTCTAACCTGAATACCAGCTTGTTGAGCATACCCCTTATAAATATCAGCTTGATTAGCAAATACTTTTAGCTCTGGGTGCATATGCATTGTTTGAGATATTGCCGTAGATAAGTCAACCGATTTCAGGGGGCTGTCTTCTGAGTATGCATAACCTGAGTATGTATAAGCTGAAAGTGTTGAAGTGATCATCAGTACCACAGCGCTAAATTTTACATAATGCCTTGACAAAAACCGATTGGCGGTCGGTTTTTTATTTGTGAATGATTGAGTAAATAGTTTCATTTTTAATACCTTAGAGTGAGCCTTGGAGTAAGCCTTAAATTATTATTTTAATGATCGAATAGCGTTTCAATAGCGTGATGGAGGCTATCTACTGATGTCATTGATATGACGGCTAATAGTATTATTGTGAGTAAAACCACTTTCATTGGAAAAGGTTTGAGTTGAGTATCATTGAGCAATTCTAATACTCTTTGCTCAATGGATTGACGACAAAAGTGAACGAGTAATTCGCTTTTGAACTGTTCATGTATGGAATATTTAGCCGCTAACTTAGTAAATCTCACTAACGTACTAGCAACATTGTGCGCCTGTTGTTGAGTTTTTACGAAGAAAGAATCAGCCGCTTGCTCCATGGTAATTGCCATCATCGATTTCAATATTTTCTTAACATTAGGTGAAAAATAAGAAGACAATAATGAAAATACCCACTTTTGTAGCGGGTCAGCATAGTGTAAATGAGCAAGTTCATGTTGAATGATGATTTCAATGTCATCTGAATCTAGTTGCTCCATCAAGCCTGTAGATATAAAGCACGATGGTTTAATTAACCCACCTGTGAATGCTGTCGGGATCGATGAATTGATTATAAAGACGTTCTCACTCTTCTTTGTCGCTAAAGTGCGCAACAAAATTATCTGATAGTGATTTTTGTAGGCTACAACTAGACTTCGAACAGCAATAGTGAGACTGAAGCCGATGAAGAGAATTAAACTAATACTATGCCAGCTTAAAAAATAATAAATATTAGGATGATGCCAGTGAGCTAATTCAGTTAACCATACAAACATTGCCCCTGATTGAAAAAGAGGGCTAAATAACAGCGTTACAAATAATGCAATAATCCAAGGTGAAAGCACACATAACCAGAGTAACGATTTACGGGTAGGCACAGTGTAACTTTGAATTTTATTTTTTACCGACCAATATGCAAGCGAAATAAAGCCATTGGCAACGATAAAAGCTAATACGGCAATCGTGAGTAAATTAAATGCTAACGCCCAATGACCATAAATCATTTTTCGGCCTTTGTTTTTAATTTTTTGCGCTGTTGCTCAATCATAGCTTCAAGTTTATCCAACTGATCCTCATCTAGATCAGATGAAATTGAAGAAAAAGCCGCAACAACGCTATTTTCATCTTTAACAACAAAATCATGAGTAACACTTTTAATGAGTTGGCCTATCAATTCTTGACGAGCAACTTTAGGGAAGTATAGATATGCGTGGCCGTTCTTTACCCGACTTAATAGATCTTTTTTAAATAAGCGATCTAACGTGCTTTGAATGGTATTAAGAGAGCCGCCTCGATTTTTCTCGAAATAGCTATGTACCTGCTTAGCGTCAGCAGGCTGTGCCTTCCAAAGGTATTCCAATACTTGTTTTTCTAGTTCACCGAGTTGCATAGACTTTTCACTACCCTATTTAAGTATTGTGATATTGTCACATTAAAAACCGAGTGGCAATCGGTTTTTAGATTTATTCCACTAAATCTTCTACTTTAGATAATGATTACTCATTACAGCATAGGCACACACGTCAATCGCAAAGACTTCGATAAGAAAGTGTAACTTCTCTTCTACCCACTCTCTGCGGTGATCAAAGCTTTGACCTGACAAGGCATCTTCGCCACATAAAAAAGCGCCTCGAACACAACGCACAACACAATGATAATAAGGGGTATCTACTAAACTGATTTGTTGTTTCCTTGGCGTAGCCATAAATCACCTGTGATTATGTCGCTTGGTTATTTCAGTGTAGTGCATCAGTAGGGATGATCAATTCTATTAAAATTACTAGGCTGGGTGTCCTATTAATATTCCTGGGTGTCATATTAATATCCCCCTGTTAATATCTTATTAAAATTACTAGGCTGGGTGTCCTGTTAATATCTTTTGCTGTTAATATATTAAAGTCGCATAAGTCTATTTGTTTTTCTATGTTGGCCAAACGAAGGGAGCGGGCTTGTTGGAAGTCGTTTTTGCTACTGCTGTATTTTGGGCGAGTATCCCCCTTATTAATTTCCCCGTTTCTTTATGCTTACTACAAAATGTTTTCAAGTATAAAATTTCAACTCTACTGCGTGCCCAAGGGGTTGTACGCAGAAATTTCAAACTTGATTTGAGGCGCGGTTTATTGGTGAAACAACGAATATTAAGTAACTCACCCATCTTATCCCAGCCAATTTTCTTCTCTAGATCGGTTAGGATTTGTTCAAGTTTCACGCCGTGGAGTGGATCATTACTTTTATTCATAGTCTACTTAAATTTAAAAATAGCATTGTAACAAGTTTACTAAATATTGACAGAATTATGCGCTTAACTCAGGTAAAAGTGCAGAAAGAACTTTAAGGAAAAGTTAATATTGTCAATGAGCAGACATAGATATTATTCACGACCTAAGTCACCACCCCTTCAAATTAACGCGTTTAGTAATTCAGTTATTTAGCGCAATAAAAAAGGCTTACATTGCTGTAAGCCTTTTCTATAGTATTGGTGCAGATGGAGAGACTCGAACTCTCACGACCTAAGTCACCACCTCCTTCAAATTAACGCGTCTAGTAATTCAGATATTTAGCGCAATAAAAAAGGCTTACATTGCTGTAAGCCTTTTTCATAGTATTGGTGCAGATGGAGAGACTCGAACTCTCACGACCTAAGTCACCACCCCTTCAAATTAACGCTTCTAGTAATTCAGTTATTTAGCGCAATAAAAAAGGCTTACATTGCTGTAAGCCTTTTTTATAGTATTGGTGCAGATGGAGAGACTCGAACTCTCACGACC
The DNA here is from genome assembly GCF_014077345.1 of Colwellia sp. BRX8-4. NCBI lineage: Bacteria > Pseudomonadati > Pseudomonadota > Gammaproteobacteria > Alteromonadales > Colwelliaceae > Colwellia > Colwellia sp. BRX8-4. Next base: position 109,635 of record NZ_JACGVS010000015.1, on the reverse strand, counting down.
TAAGTCACCACCCCCTCAAGGTGGCGCGTCTACCAATTCCGCCACATCTGCATTTTTAAAACTTTACTTTGGAATGTCGTTATCACTCGCTTTTTTAGTCGCTGCAGGAATATCGCTATTCTCTGATGACTGACCTGGCTCTACACTTTCGCTAGGGATTGATGAATCGCCTGGTATAGTTTGCTCTACAGGAGTGTTTAAGTTGTTCCACTCATCGGTAGATTTAATTCTATTTGCCGTCAAGTTACCTAACACTAAGCTGATAACAAAGAACGCGATAGCTAACCATGTAGTCGCTTTAGTTAAAAAGTTACCTGAGCCACTTGAACCAAATATTGTTGCTGAAGAGCCGGCACCAAAAGATGCGCCCATATCTGCGCCTTTACCTTGTTGGATTAGAACTAAACCAATTAAACAAATTGAAACAATTAAATAAGCAATAATTAACGATTGATACAACATTTTAAGATCCTTTGGCTGACGAGCAAATTATTTTGAATTCGTCGACTTTTAAACTAGCACCACCAATAAGACCACCGTCAATATCAGTTTGTGCAAATAATTCTTCACAGTTAGCAGCATTTACGCTACCACCGTATAATAATGGCACTTTATTCGCGATAGTATCATCAGCATTAGCTAAAAATTGACGAATAAATAAGTGTGTTGCTTGTGCCATTTCTGGAGATGCTGTTTTGCCAGTACCAATAGCCCAAACAGGCTCGTAAGCAATAACAACATCTGTAAATTTTTCTATACCTATTTCGTCAATTACTGGCTGTAATTGTGAAGCGAGTACTGTCTCTGTTTGTTCAGCAGTTCGTTCATCTTCACTTTCACCAATACACAATATAGGTGTTAAACCAGCATTCAATGTTGCTTTAACTTTATGAGCAACTTGTGTACTTGTTTCTTTGTAAATGCATCTTCGTTCAGAGTGCCCTACAATAACATAATTTACAGAAACTTCCTTGAGCATATCAGTGGATATTTCACCGGTATATGCTCCACTTTGATGCTCGCTTACATTTTGCGCACCTAAATGGATGTTTGCTTGTAAATTTTCACTTTTAGCACTTATTGTAAATGCTGATAGAAAAGGAGCAGGAGGACAAACAACAACGTCGACATTTTTAGCTAGCTTGACACTATTTAATCCTGAAATCATTTCTTTTATCAGCGAGAAACTTCCATTCATTTTCCAGTTTGCGGCTACTATTGCTTGTCTTTTCATTTATCTTTCCTAATTAAAGCGGCGAGATATTAACTAACCTACGAACAAGATACAAGTGTTTAACTTAATATCTTGTTCATTTGCTTATTATTCAACCGTCTGACGTCTATTTTGTTAACAAGCGGCTTTAACAGCATCAGCAATTACATTTGCTAGCTCAGTAACTTCTATTAATTCTGGTCCTTCAACCATAACGCGTATTAAAGGCTCAGTACCTGATTTACGTAATAACACGCGACCACGCCCTGAGAGTTGCTCATTGACCGTATGTACAGCAGCGACGACATTCTGCGCCGTTAACGGGTCATTGTCACCGGTAAACCTAACATTAACTAACACTTGTGGTAATTTAGTCATTCCTTGGCGGAGTTCATGTAAGGTTTTATCACCACTGCAAACAGCGGTTAATACATTTAACGCGGCGATAATACCATCACCCGTAGAAGTATTTTTTAAATTGATCACATGGCCAGAGTTTTCAGCGCCCAACTGCCAACCTTTTTTGTTGAGCATTTCGGTAACATATCGATCGCCTACTTTGCTGCGAGCAAAAGGTATACCCATATCTGCAAGCGCAATTTCAAGACCCATATTACTCATCAGTGTACCAACAACACCACCACTAATAACGCCGCTTTGTAAATCGTTTGAAGCGATAACGTAGACACATTCATCACCATCAAGCACATAGCCGGTATGATCAACCATCATCAAGCGATCGCCATCACCATCGAGTGCAATACCTAAATCAGCCTGATGTTCAACAACAGCCTTACTGATAGCGTCCATTGATGTTGCACCACATTGGTCGTTAATATTGGTACCATTAGGCGATGTACCAATTTCAATCACTTGTGCACCTAATTCACGAAACACGTTAGGTGCAATGTGGTAAGTTGCACCGTGTGCGCAATCAACAACAATTTTAAAATCTTTTAAGGAATATTGGCTAGGGAAATTACTTTTACAAAACTCAATATAGCGCCCAGCAGCGTCTTCAATTCTTGTTGCTTTACCTAATTTAGCCGATTCAACACAGCCCATTTCTTTATCTAATTGAGCTTCAATAGCCAGTTCTACATCATCGGGTAACTTCTCACCATTTTGTGAGAAAAACTTAATGCCGTTGTCATAAAATGGGTTATGTGATGCACTAATAACGATACCCGCTTCAGCGCGAAAAGTTTTAGTAAGGTAAGCAATTCCTGGCGTCGGCATTGGTCCCAATAAGCCAATATCGATACCTGCAGCAGAAAAACCAGCTTCCAGGGCTGACTCAAGCATGTAGCCTGAAATTCGGGTATCTTTACCGATAAGTACTTTTTTTGTGCCTTGGGCAGCTAGTACGCGGCCAGCGGCATAACCTAATTTCATCACAAACTCAGCGGTGATTGGGTATTGTCCTACTAGGCCTCTTATGCCATCGGTTCCAAAATATCTTCTTTCTGACATTTTATTTGTCCTTTATATTTACTTTTTTAGTATATTTAATGATGAGTTATTTATTTATGGTGGTAGCTTGTAAAACTTTTAAAGCATCGACTGTTTCTTTTACATCGTGAACACGAATAATTTTTGCCCCTTGCTGAGCGGCTATAATGGCTGTTGCTAAGCTACCCGCTAAGCGTTCATTAACCTCTCGATTAAGAAGATTACCGATCATCGATTTTCTCGACAGTCCTGCCAATATAGGCAAATCTAGGCATTGAAATTTAGCCATATTCGACAATAAACTATAATTTTGTTCTAACGATTTACCAAAGCCAAAGCCAGGGTCTAAAATAAGACGCGAAGTATTAATACCCGCTTGTGCACAGGCTAAAATTCTTTCGTGAAAGAAAGTGGTAATGTCGTCTATTAAATTAACGTAGTGAGGATTATGCTGCATGGTTCGAGGTAAACCTTGCATATGCATTAAACAAATACCAACACGTTGATCTTGTGCTAATACCGGTAAGCAACCTTCATTTTGCAGGGCTCGAACATCATTGATGATACCTGCCCCATGAGTGATGCCCTCAGACATTACCGCGGCTTTACTGGTATCAATAGAGACAATGATATTAAAACGCGCATTAATGGCTTTTAATACGGGAATAACACGCGCTAACTCATCTTTAACAGAAACGTCTTTAGCGCCTGGACGCGTTGATTCGCCCCCGATATCAATAATGGTGGCGCCATCGGCTATCATCTGTTCAGCTTGTCTTAACGCAGAGTCAATACGAGAGAATTGTCCGCCGTCAGAAAATGAGTCTGGGGTTACATTTAAAATCCCCATCACCTGCGGGGTTTCAATATTAAGAAAATGTGTACCGCAAGGTAGATTTTTCAACAAAACTTATGCTCTTTGTGATTATTCTGTATAGAAATTTATTTTATAAAAAACAACTTACTGTCAGTAAAGTAAATTAACTTTTATAAAATAAAGCCTCGTTAATCGAGGCTATATTTAAAGGCTATTAATCAGCAGAGGCGTCACTAGGTTTATCTAGATCTGGCGCTACTTCTTTTTTCTCAGCTTTATCTTCTTTAGTATCAGAAGAGGCATTGTCATCAGCTTTAGGTGGCTTCTTTGAATCAGAGTGATTATCCCACTCAGCCATTGGCGGACGAACTTCTCTGCGTTCCATTAAGTCATCGATTTGTCTAGCATCGATAGTTTCGTAATGCATTAACGCATCTTTCATTGTCTCTAAAATATCACGGTTCTCGTTCAATATCTTTTCTGCACGTTGATAATTACGGTCAACAAATGCTTTGATTTCAATATCAATCGCTTGTGCAGTTTCGTCAGACATGTTCAACGATTTAGATGATGAACGACCTAAAAACACTTCACCTTCTTCTTCAGCAAATAACATTGGACCCAATTTTTGTGAGAAGCCCCACTGAGTAACCATTTTACGAGCAAGTTGAGTCGCACGTTCAATATCGTTAGATGCACCGGTAGAAACTTTCTCAAAACCGTAAATCATTTCTTCAGCGATACGACCACCGTAAAGTGACGAAATATTACTTTCTAAATGCTGTTTACTATGACTAAACCTGTCTTGTTCTGGTAAATACATAGTGACACCTAAAGCGCGGCCACGAGGAATAATACTTACCTTGTAAACGGGGTCATGATCTGGCACTAAACGACCAACAATCGCGTGCCCTGCTTCATGATAAGCTGTCATGGCTTTTTCTTCTTCGCTCATAACCATCGAACGACGTTCAGCACCCATTAATATTTTGTCTTTCGCTTTTTCAAATTCATCCATCGATACAGTGCGGCGAGCCGAACGTGCAGCGAATAATGCGGCTTCATTAACTAAGTTAGCTAAATCTGCACCTGACATGCCCGGTGTACCACGTGCAATAACTGATGCTTTAACATCGTCACCCAAAGGTACTTTGCGCATATGCACTTTAAGAATTTGTTCGCGACCACGAATATCTGGTAGACCAACCGTAACTTGACGGTCAAAACGACCAGGACGAAGTAGTGCTGGATCTAAAACGTCTGGACGGTTAGTTGCGGCAATAACGATAACGCCTTCATTACCTTCAAAACCATCCATTTCAACCAACATTTGGTTAAGTGTTTGTTCACGTTCGTCGTGTCCACCCCCCATACCTGCGCCACGTTGGCGACCTACCGCATCGATTTCATCGATGAAGATGATACAAGGGGCTGATTTTTTAGCTTGCTCAAACATGTCACGCACACGAGATGCACCAACACCAACAAACATTTCAACAAAGTCAGAACCTGATATAGTGAAAAATGGTACTTTAGCTTCACCAGCAATAGCTTTTGCCAGCAAGGTTTTACCTGTACCCGGTTGTCCTACAAGTAAGACACCTGAAGGAATACGGCCACCAAGTTTTTGGAATTTAGTTGGCTCTTTTAAGTAATCAACAAGCTCAGAAACTTCTTCTTTCGCTTCGTCGCAACCAGCAACATCAGCAAAAGTTGTTTTTATCTGATCTTCACTTAAAAGTTTCGCTTTAGACTTACCAAAAGACATCGCTCCTTTTCCACCACCGCCTTGCATCTGACGCATGAAGAATATCCATACACCTATCAACAAAATCATTGGGAACCAAGAGATAAAAATAGTGGTTAGAAAGCTAGTTTCTTCCGGCAATTCACCAGAAGCATTAACGCCTTGTTTAACTAAATCGTTAATTAAATCACGATCGAAACCACCAGGAATAACAGTAACAAAGGCTTCACCACTACGTTTTGTGCCTTTGATAACACCATTACGATCAACATTTGCGTCACGGATCTGTCCTTGACGGACATCTTTAATGAAACGCGTGTAATCAACTTGTTGTTCAGTAGTGGTGCTCGGAGTGAACCCTTGGAATACCGACATTAAAACAACCGCTATTACCAACCATAAAATAAGATTTTTTGCCATATCGCTCAACTTAATGACCTCTTGTACTTTGAATGAACTTTTACTTAACCGTCAACTAGCACAGATAAACGGCTAGTTCTGAAATCAACCTAAACTTTTAAGTTGATGAGTCGTAATTTACTATAATTTAACGCTCGGAGCTATTTAAATCCGGTAGCAACCAAATATACTTCGCGTGAACGTGCACGTGACGAATCTGGTTTACGGGTTTTTACTGTTTTAAATGCTCCTCTTAAGTCTTGCATAAATTGCTCAAATCCTGCTCCTTGAAAGACTTTAACAACAAATGCGCCATTTTTCTTTAATACCTGATTACACATGTCTAATGCTAATTCAACAAGATACATACTTCTTGCGGCATCGGCACCGTCATTACCGGTAAAATTAGCGGCCATGTCAGACATAACAACATCGATATCTTTGCCGCCAATACGGTTTAGTAATGCATTAAGTACCGGTTCTTCTCTGAAGTCGCCTTGTAAAAAGTCAACACCAGCAATAGGGTCCATTGCCAGGATATCACAAGCAATAATTTGCCCGCCACTTCCAACGGCTTTGACCGCATATTCTGACCAACCTCCTGGTGCAGCACCTAGGTCGACCACTTTCATGCCTTTTTTAATCAGCTTATCTTTAACGTTTATTTCTTCAATTTTAAAGTATGCTCTAGAACGCACACCGAGTTTCTGAGCTTTTTTTACATACTCATCATCAAAGTGTTCTTGCATCCAACGGGTACTACTATTACTTAATTTCTTTTTACTCATTAATTTAACTTAATTAATTTGTTAATAATGCAAAACGATTTAACGTTTTATTAGTATTACAGAGTAGATGGAGGTAAAATAGTATTAATTCAAGCTAACTTGTAACGAAAATTGTTAATGAGCCTAAATAAAAAACAAATACAGTATTTAAAAGGTCTTGCGCACCCATTGAAACCAGTGGTTTTATTGGGTAACAACGGCTTAACAGAGGCAGTAGTTGCCGAAATTGATTATTCATTAAATCATCATGAATTAATTAAAATTAAAATCCCAACCGATGATCGTGACAGTAAAGCATTAATTGTTGAAGCTATTTGCCGTGAAACAGCGTCAATTAAAGTTCAAGTAATTGGTAAAACATTAATTATTTATCGTCAGTCACCAGAAAAGAAAATAAGAATTCCAAAAATTTAATTTTTACATTCTTATCTAAAAGAGCTTCGGCTCTTTTTTTATGTCTAAAATTTATGACTACACGCAGACTGACATTTAAAGATTACATTATTGACAACTATATTAGGATATCCTAATGTAGCTGTAATAGAGAAACAATATTGACTCTTTTTAATCATTAAATATTAAGGCCTTTATAAATGTTGAAAACTATCCCGACACTGATAGCTGAAATTAGAAAAAACATTCAAACTACATCGGCTCATGATGCTTACCTAAGTGCGAAAAAAGAGAAAAGCCTCTTTATTGACGTGCGTGAAGCGCAAGAAGTTGTCACTAGCCCAGTGATAAATTCAGTTAATATTCCACGTGGTGTTTTAGAGATGAATATTGGTAGCTGCACGACTGATGAAGACCAGCGTATATATCTTCATTGTGCAACCGGCGGCCGGGCGAGTCTTGCTGCTGAACAATTAAACCGTTTAGGCTATAAAAATGTTTGGGCTATTATATGTCAGCATAATGATGTTTGTTCTGCACAAGAAAAAAGTTAGCATCGCGACAATAACCCTACATTTTACTTAAGAGTAAAATTGAAAAGGCTACACAATTGATTTGTTTAGCCTTTTTTATCTCTTCAAGGAATACTAGATCGTTAGTTTTGATTTATTTAACGCTAATATTTGCCCGCCAATACCTTTAACATTCAACAAGTCTTCGACCGAGATAAACTTACCGTTTTCATTTCGGTATTTGACAATGGCTGCCGCTTTTTTCATGCCTATGCCTTTTAATAAGGATAAGGTCTTAATATCAGCATGGTTTATATCAATACGCTCGTCAATTTGATTAACATTGGCATTGGGCTCATTACCACCGACACTTTCAGCAAAGCTTAATGACGAAAAAGTAAAGGTCAGGCAAATAAGTAAGATTTTTGAAAAATTAATCATGATTATATCCTTTTATTGTAAATTCCATTACGCCTCACAAACAACAAACTGTTAATTTATTATTAATAAGACGTTAATAGGTTTAGGATAAAATTTTACTTTTGTCAATTTATAGCCATTAATAAAATTATGCTAATTGACCTTAATTAAGCGATAAATTAATCGACTGCAAAACTTGCTGTGGGTTTTCAGCTTGAGTAATAGGTCTGCCAATAACTAAATAATCAACACCAACGGCCATTGCCTGCTCTGGCGTCATAATACGTTTTTGATCATCACTGGCGGCACCTGCAGGTCTAATACCTGGCGTGATAAGCTTAAAGTCTTTACCTAAAGCGCTTTTCAGGCTTTGAGCTTCCTGTGCTGAACAAACAACACCATCAAGGCCAGCTTCTTTTGTCAACTTTGCTAGCAGCATCACTTGCTCGGCTGGCGTTCGCGTAATACCTAAGCCCAGTAAATCTTCTTCACTCATACTGGTTAAAACAGTGACGGCAATAAGTAATGGGGCGTTATCACCGTATTTTTCTAATGCCTGTTTAGCTTTAACCATCATTTCATGTCCACCACTGGCATGAACATTAACCATCCACACCCCCATCTCTGCAGCAGCGGTTACCGCTTTTGCTACGGTGTTAGGAATATCGTGGAACTTTAAATCTAAAAAGACATCGAAGCCGCGACCCGTCAATTCTTTAACAAACGCAGGTCCAAAATGAGTAAACATTTCTTTACCCACTTTTAAACGACAATCCTTTGGTTGAATCTTATCAACGAATGCAAGCGCATCCGCTTTTTTATCGAAATCTAGGGCAACAACTACTTTTGCATCATTCATACTCAATCCTCAATTCTTAATTCTTAATTCTTAATTCTTTAATAATTTTTGAGTTCAAAGTCCTAAGGTTCAAGAGCAAAGAAAAAGCACGGAGCTGACGAAAGTCAATGAGTACTTTTGAAGACGCTATTGAGTCTTAGGGCGAAGAAATCGGTAATTATTCTCCTTCAAGGCCCCGCACTGGTTTCAATTGTTCCCAGTCATGGCATGAAGGACACGCCCAATAATGTTTACTGCTATTAAAACCACAGGTTCGACAACTATAACGCGGTTTTAGATTCAAATAAGCGCCAATCAATTCTTTGATCATATCTAAATTTTCGGTGTTGTCATGCTCGGTAGAGTTAACCATTTGCATCTTAATAAAATGCTTAAAGCCTTTAATGGTTGGACGCTTTTTCAAAGCAAGTAAAATAAATTCTTTCGCTTTTTCGTTGCCATATTTAGCTTCAAGGTGACTTAAGTATTTTATCAGTGCGCTCGAACCACCGGTTTCATCATAAACTTTTCTAATAAATTTAAAATATTCATCGTCGGCATCTAACTGATGATAACAATTTTGCATTTCATCAATAACATCAGGAAAGAATTCTTTATCCTGAAGATAGATGTCTTGATAGCATCCGCAGGCTTCATTGAACTGTTGATGCTTTTCATAAATTTGAGCTAATAACCAATTAGCACGACAAGAATTAGCATCATAAATCAACGCCAACTCTAATAACTCTATGACTTCAATAAAGTTATCTTCTGCTAAGGCTGTTGTCGCTAATTCACAATAAAAATTAGCTAAGTTATGAAGAAGTTTTTTATCTTTAGTTTTAACAATGGCTTTTTTATGACTGATGCCTTTTGACCAATCTTTAGTAGACTGGTAAATACGCATTAAATAATCAAGGGATTTTAAGCCATAGTGTTTTGATTTAAGTAGCTTTTCAAACATGGTTTCAGCGCGGTCGTATAAGCCGGCACTAAAAAAATCTTTACCTAGCTCAAAAGCAGCTTGTTGCTTATCTTTAGCGGGTAGATGTTTCTGTCTAACTAAGTGCTCATGCACTTTTAATGCGCGGTCGAGCTCACCACGGCGACGAAATAAATTAGCCATGGCAAAATGTGCTTCAACAGTATCATCTTCAACTTTAAGGGCTTCTAGTAAGTAGTCGATCGCTTTATCTTGTTGATTTGATAGGAGGTAATTTAAGCCTGTTGAATATTTTATCGACAAGGCTTGTTTAGCTGAGTGATCATTTTGTTTAACACTATTACGACCCATGAACCAGCCATAGCCCATTGCAACAGGGAGTAATAAGAACAATAGTTCTAACATATAATTTACACTGATTCTTTAGAGGATGATTTTTTAGGTTTTATCATTCGAACAAACTTCCACAATAATGCAAAGAGTAAGCCCAGTACAAAGCCCAAAGTGGTAAATAAACTGACAGCCGCAGCAACTGATAATTCAGTTCGGGCGATGAGATAATTCAATGTTAAGGTCTGCTCATTTTGACTACCAAAAATAAAAGCGATGACTAGTAAGCTGAACAGGAAAAACGCTGTAATATAAATACGCAAAATAAGTTACCTATGATGAAAATTAAGTTAAAAAAAACGGCATACCATTATAGCATGCCGTTTTATTGATAATTTATCAATTACGCTATTGAAAGATTTACTCTTTCACGTAACTCTTTTCCAGGTTTAAAATGAGGAACGTATTTACCTGCCAACTCAACGGATTCGCCAGTCTTAGGGTTACGTCCAACACGAGGAGCACGAAAATGTAATGAAAAACTACCAAAACCACGAATTTCAATACGCTCACCTTTTGACAAGGTTTGTGCCATCATTTCTAAGATTTCTTTAATAGACTGTTCAACATCTCTCGCTGATAAATGACTTAATTTATCGGCTAATCTTTCAATAAGTTCAGATTTGGTCATTTGACCTCCTGTGTTCACTAGTTTGAAGTTAATAGTACCTTCTCGCCAATGGATTTTAAACGAAGAGAAGCGTTATATTTCAAACACTTCTCACCTTCAAGTGTCTAAATTAGTTTTTAGCGTTTTTAAACGCTGCAGCCATTGCACTTAAACCAGTTTCTTCAACTTGGTTTAGGTTATCCATAGCTTCACGTTCTTCAGCTTGGTCTTTAGCTTTGATTGATAAGCTGATAGCACGGTTCTTACGATCCACACCCATAAACTTAGTCTCAACACTATCACCAACAGATAATTCAGTTGACGCATCTTCGATACGCTCACTAGAAATATCAGATACGCGTAGGTATCCTTCAACGCCTTCGGCTAATTCAATTTTAGCGCCTTTAGCATCTACTTCGATAACCTTACCTGTAACAATAGCACCTTTCTTAGTATCTGCAAGGTACTGATTAAACGGATCATCTTCAGTTTGCTTAACACCTAAAGAAATACGTTCGCGCTCAGGGTCAACTTGTAGAACTACAGCTGATATTTCATCACCTTTCTTGTATTCACGAACAGCTTCTTCACCGCCAGCCCATGAAATATCAGATAAGTGAACAAGACCATCAATGCCGCCGTCAAGACCAATAAAGATACCAAAGTCAGTAATTGACTTGATCTTACCTGATACTTTGTCGCCTTTGTTGAAGTTCTTAGCGAACTCTTCCCAAGGGTTAGCGATACACTGTTTAAGGCCTAAAGAAATACGACGACGTTCTTCGTCAATTTCTAATACCATAACTTCAACCGTGTCACCTAAGTTAACAACTTTAGACGGGTGGATGTTCTTGTTAGTCCAATCCATTTCAGAAACGTGAACTAAACCTTCAACGCCTTCTTGGATTTCAACAAAACAACCGTAGTCAGTTAAGTTAGTTACACGACCAGTAAGTTTAGCGCCTTCAGGGTAACGCTTAGCAATTGCTACCCATGGATCTTCACCTAACTGCTTCATACCTAGAGATACACGAGTGCGCTCACGGTCAAACTTCAATACTTTAACTTGTATTTCGTCACCAACATTTACGATTTCACTTGGGTGCTTAACGCGCTTCCAAGCCATATCTGTAATGTGTAGTAAGCCGTCAATGCCGCCTAAGTCTACGAATGCGCCGTAGTCAGTAAGGTTCTTAACGATACCTTTAACTTCTAGGCCTTCTGCTAATGACTCTAACAATGCATCACGTTCTACGCTGCTTTCAGATTCGATAACGGCACGACGAGAAACAACAACGTTATTACGCTTTTGATCAAGCTTAATAACTTTAAATTCTAATTCTTTGCCTTCAAGGTGAGTTGTATCGCGAATTGGGCGAACATCTACTAATGAACCCGGTAAGAAAGCACGAATATCGCTAACTTCAACCGTGAAACCACCTTTAACTTTACCGTTGATAACACCGATAACAGTTTCTTTTTCTTCATATGCTTTCTCAAGCACTTGCCACGCTTCATGACGTTTAGCGTCATCACGTGAAAGAATAGTTTCACCAAAACCGTCATCTGTAGCTTTAAGAGATACGTCGACTTCATCGCCAACGCTTACATCAACTTCACCAGCGTTGTTTTTAAACTGGTTAATGTCAATAACACTTTCAGATTTAAGGCCAGCATCAACGATAACATTGTCTTTAGTAATAGCGACAATCGTACCTTTGATAATTGAACCAGGGCGTGTTTCGATTTCTTTTAAACTTTCTTCAAATAGTTGTGCGAAATTTTCAGTCATAACTTGCATATAAACTCAGTTATTAATCCAGTCAACATCAATGTTTCATGGGGTTATTTAATAGTGCCCAGTGCATCCGTACAGTAGGCTATAGGTTGATTTTTGAAGCTATATAGCTTCGTTTACGTTAACTTGCCATTGGCAAATGTTAAAATCTTAGCGACCACTTCATCAATAGAAAGATCAGTAGAATCAACAATTAACGCACCTTCTGCTGGGATAAGGGGAGCGACCGTACGGGTCTGATCTCGCTCATCTCGCTGACGTATGTCATCCAAAAGGCGCCCGATTTTAACATCAAAACCTTTCTCTTTCAACTGATTAAATCGACGTTGTGCTCGTTCTTCTGCAGAAGCGGTTAAAAATACTTTAACCGGTGCGTTACTAAAAACGATTGTTCCCATGTCTCTTCCATCAGCGACAAGCCCAGGAGCGACTTTAAAAGCACGTTGGCGACGTAAAAGCGCTTCACGCACTCGAGGGAAGGCTGCTATTTTAGAAGCGATAGCACCGACTTCTTCTGTGCGTATGCTATTACTAACATCTTCGCCTTCTAAAATAACTTTTCCTTCACCTTGACTGGTTATTTCAAATTGCACGTCTAAATGAGCAGCAATGGGGATCAAGGATTCTTCATCTTCGATAGTTAAATGGTGATGCAATGTCGCCACTGCAAGCACACGATAAATAGCTCCGCTGTCAAGCAAGTGCCAGCCAAGTTGCTCTGCAACTAAACGTGCGGCTGTGCCCTTACCTGCTCCACTAGGTCCATCTATAGTTATTACCGGTATTTGTTCTATCATATTTTTATCTACACTAAAGCTAGTTAAACTAAGTTAGTCACTTAATTTAAGCTTGATTGAGTGTTAGTCCCACTTGGTTTGCTAAGGTGACAAAATTAGGGAACGAAGTCGCTACATTGTCACACTCTAAAATTTGAATTTCGCCAGTAGCTCGTAATGAGCTAATCGCAAAAGACATGGCAATACGGTGGTCATCATGACTATGAATAGTCCCTGATGTTAATTGCCCACCAACAATATCTATACCGTCATCATAAACAGTACAGTCAATATCTAATTCTTTTAAGCCATCAGCCATTGCTTGGATGCGATCGCTTTCTTTCACTCTTAATTCTTCTGCACCACGTAACCGTGTTGTACCTTCAGCACAAGCAGCCGCAATAAATATCGCCGGGAACTCATCAATGGCAAGCGGTACATCACGTTCGTTAATATCAATACCTTTTAATGGTGATGATTTAACCACAACATCAGCAACAGGCTCTCCGCCCGCCATACGCTCGTTAATGATGCTCAAATCGCCATTCATCTGCTGTAAAATATTAATAGCGCCAATACGCGTTGGGTTCATACCCACATTACGAATAGTCAACTGCCCTTCTTTAGCAATTAAACCCGCAACCATAAAAAATGTTGCTGATGAAATATCGCCAGGTACTTGAATGTCGCAAGCCGTTAATTGATGGCCGCCTTCAATGGAAACCTTTTTACCCATCGGGGTATCTTCAACCTTTACCGGATAACCAAAAGCGGTCAACATGCGTTCAGTGTGATCGCGAGTAATACCGGGTTCGGTTACCGAGGTAATGCCGTCGGCATAAATTCCCGCAAGTAATACACAAGATTTTACTTGCGCACTGGCCATTGGCAAGTCGTAATGAATCGCGGTTAAGGTTTGACCTTCATCAATACCTTGTGAAATAACCGGTGGCGTACCGTTTTCGGCAGCAGAGATATTTGCACCCATTAATTTTAATGGGTCAACAACGCGTGCCATAGGACGTTTATTTAAAGAACTGTCACCAGCCATTTGCCAAGCAAAATTTTGTCCGGCGAGTAATCCCGACATTAATCGGATAGTTGTTCCTGAATTACCAATATTTAAAGCTTCTTGAGGTGCGGTCAAACCACGCAAACCTTTGCCATGAATAACAACATTTTGTTGCTTGTCAGGGCCTTCTATTTTTATGCCCATCGCCTTAAATGCATTCATTGTTGCTAAACAATCGTCTCCAGGTAAGAAACCCGAAACATGCGTGGTACCTTCAGCTAAAGAGCCAAACATAATAGAGCGATGCGAACATGACTTGTCACCTGGTACAATGATATCTCCGGATACTTTTCCGGCAAGGCCTGTGGTGATAGTTAATGTTTTATTTACTTGAGACATTTTTTTTCCATTAAATTAATGTTGTTTTATGACAATTTTTCAATCACTTTTACTAAATATAATTACTTATGTTGCTCGCCAGCACTATAAACGAGCGATGAAACAAAGATAAAACGATTACTTTGCCTGTTATTACTTGCTGTTATTACTTGCTGTTTTTAGCGGAAAATTCTTTCATAAAAGCAACCAACGCAGTTATACCTGCTAATGGCATAGCATTATAGATACTGGCACGCATACCACCCACCATACGATGACCCTTTAAAGCCATTAATCCCTGCGCTTCTGCTTGTTTTAAAAACTCATCATTCAAGCTTTCATCTGTTAACCAAAAGGGAACATTCATTAGACTACGATACTTTGCTTCAATATGATTTTGATAAAACGCGCTTTCATCAATATAACCATATAAAACCTCAGCTTTTTGTTTGTTTATCTTTGAAATTTCTTTAACACCGCCACGCTCTTTTAACCATTCAAACACTAAGCCGGCTAAATACCATGCATAGGTTGGCGGCGTATTGTACATTGAATCGTTCTTTGCTAACACCTGATAATTCATGATTGACGGGGTTGTTAATTGAGCATTGCCTAATAAGTCATTACGTACAATAACAATAGTTAGACCAGAGGGACCAATATTTTTTTGCGCACCGGCATAGATAAGACCGAATTTTTTAACATCAATTTCATGAGACAAAATGGTTGACGACATATCAGCAACCAGTGGCACCCCATGAGTTTCTGGAATATCAAACATCTCGATACCGTCAACGGTCTCATTCGGGCAGTAATGTACAAAGGCAGCGTTAGGGTTTAAGCCCCACTCGTTACTTGATAATACGTGAGTTTCGCCTTCAACCTTACTGACAACATTGATCGCCTTTATTTCACCATAATGCTCAGCTTCTGCAGCGGCAGCTTTTGACCAAGAGCCAGAAATAATATAATCGGCTGATTTGCCTTTTGGTAGTAAATTTAAAGGGACCGCAGAAAATTGACCTCGACCACCACCATGACAAAACAAGACACTGTAATTTTCTGGTATTGCCATCAAATCACGTAAATCCGCTTCGGCTTTTGCTGCTACTACCAAAAACTCTTTACTGCGGTGACTCAGCTCCATCACTGAACTACCGGTATCTTGCCAATTGACAAATTCCACTTGTGCTTTTTTCATTACCTCTACAGGTAACATCGCAGGACCGGCACAAAAGTTAAATACTTGAGACATATAACACAACACCTTCTATAAAGTTTTAAATACGTTTGTCGATGCACTTGGTCAAACTGTTTTAATTATTTTTATTATAAACATCAATTTGGTCAACATTCTCTTGGGTAAAATAAGACTGCTCATCAAATGGAGATATGCTCCTGCATTTGCTTAATACCGTTCGTCCTGAACATCGTCACTCATTCACATCCATGTGATCGTGACATACCGTTCGTCCTGAACATAAAAAGGGCGGTGATTAGCCGCCCTTTAAACTGAATTTTTAGCGGTAACTATTCGTTATCACTTTCGATGAGTTGTTCTTCATCACTATCAGCTTCTGGCAATACCTCTGTTGAAGTACTGTCAGTTGTCGAATCTATTAACTGCTCAGAAGTTTCTTCCGCTCCTTCGAGAACGTCTTCTTCTTCTATTTCGTCAATACGTTGCAATGCAACAACATGTTCGCCTTCAACCGTTCTAATAATACGAACACCTTGAGTATTACGACCAATAACACTGACTTCATTAACACGAGTACGCACTAAAGTACCGTTATCAGTGATAAGCATTATTTCATCTAAATCTTCAACCTGAACAGCGCCAACTACTGGGCCATTTCGGTCGCTGACTTTAATAGAAACAACACCTTTAGTCGCACGACTTTTCGCTGGGTATTCCGTTAACGCGGTACGTTTACCAAAGCCATTTTCGGTTATTGTTAATATTGGGCCATCATTAACTGGCACAATAAGTGACACAACCTTTTGATCACCTTCTAACTTAATACCACGAACACCAGTGCCGGTTCGTCCGATAGGTTTTAATGCCCAGCGTTCTTCACCTGTTTCTGCGTCTAATTTAATTTCACCCGTTTCACTGTCACGAAGTTTCTCATTAAAACGAACAACTTTACCCGCATCCGAGAACAACATAATATCGTTGTAACCGTCGGTAATAGCAACGCCAATTAAGGTGTCATCATCACGTAAGTTAAGGGCTATAATACCGTTAGCACGTTGGTTTTTGTAAGCGGTAAGTGCTGTTTTCTTAACAGTACCTGAAGCCGTTGCCATGATAATAAACTTGTCTTCTGCATATTCACGAACCGGTAATATTGCGGTAATACGTTCACCTGCATCAAGCGGTAAAATATTAACAATAGGTCGGCCACGAGCAGTACGACTCGCTAAAGGTAATTGGAATACTTTCAACCAGTAGAGTTTTCCGCGATCTGAGAAACACAAAATAGTATCGTGGGTATTGGCAATGAGTAAACGTTCAATGAAATCTTCTTCTTTCATCTTAGTCGCTGCTTTACCTTTACCGCCACGGCGTTGTGCTTGATAGTCACTTAACACTTGGTATTTAACATAACCTTCATGCGATAACGTAACCACAACATCTTCTTCTGTGATCAAGTCTTCCATCGATAAGTCATGCGAAGCATTAGTAATTTCAGTACGACGTTCATCACCAAAATCATTACGGATAGTTTCTAGCTCTTCACGAATAATTTCCATTAAACGTTCAGGCGAACCTAATATATGTAATAACTCAGCGATAATATCGAGTAATGCTTTGTATTCAGATAAGATTTTTTCGTGTTCTAAACCAGTCAACTTATGTAAGCGAAGATCTAATATCGCTTGTGCTTGTTGCATAGTTAAGAAGTATTGACCGTCTTGAATACCGAAACCTTCTTCAACCCATTCAGGACGTGCTGCGTCATCACCAGCGGCGCTGAGCATATCGGCAACATTACCTAAATCCCAACCACGAGC
This sequence comes from Colwellia sp. BRX8-4, assembly GCF_014077345.1. Taxonomy (NCBI): domain Bacteria; kingdom Pseudomonadati; phylum Pseudomonadota; class Gammaproteobacteria; order Alteromonadales; family Colwelliaceae; genus Colwellia; species Colwellia sp. BRX8-4. The sequence goes on along the minus strand of NZ_JACGVS010000015.1, from coordinate 92,128 downwards.
CAGCAGTTTTTCTTTTGCTTCACTTGGCGTTGGTGAATTTTTAATTAATTCAATAATCGGGTCAATGTTCGCTAATGCAATCGACAAACCTTCTAGTAAATGCGCGCGTTCACGTGCTTTACGTAATTCAAAGATAGTACGACGAGTAACAACTTCACGGCGATGAAGGATAAACTCTTCAAGCATTTCTTTGATATTAAATAATTTAGGTTGGCCGTTAGTTAACGCCACCATATTTAAACCAAAAGAAACTTGCATTTGGGTAAGTTTGTACAAGTTATTTAAAACAACTTCACCGACTTCTCCACGTTTAATTTCAATAACCATGCGCATGCCGTCTTTATCAGACTCATCGCGTAGCGCTGAAATACCTTCAAGGCGTTTTTCTTTTACCAGCTCCGCCATCTTTTCGATAAGGCGCGCTTTGTTTACTTGATAAGGTAACTCATGAACAACAATCGTTTCTTTACCGGTTGTTTCATGAACTTCGATATCGGCACGGGCGCGAATTTTAATTTTGCCACGACCAGTACGGTAAGCTTCTTCGATACCGGCACGACCACTGATAATACCGGCTGTCGGAAAATCAGGACCAGGTATATGTTCTAATATCTCTTCAAAGGTCAAATCACTATTTTCAATCAGTGCTAAACAACCGTTTATCACTTCTGTTAAATTGTGAGGAGGTATATTGGTTGCCATACCTACCGCGATACCTGAGGTACCATTCACTAATAAATTAGGAATACGCGTTGGCATAACAACAGGTATATATTCAGTACCGTCATAGTTAGGTACAAAATCTACCGTTTCTTTATCAAGATCGGCTAAAATAGAATGTGCTATTTTTGACATTCTGATTTCGGTATAACGCATTGCTGCTGCAGAGTCACCGTCAACCGAACCAAAGTTACCTTGACCATCTACTAGCATGTAGCGTAATGAAAATGGTTGCGCCATACGTACTATTGTATCGTAAACGGCAGTGTCGCCATGTGGGTGGTATTTACCTATTACATCACCAACAACACGTGCTGATTTTTTGTAAGGTTTATTGAAGTCATTACCAAGTACATTCATCGCGAATAATACGCGGCGATGAACAGGTTTTAAGCCGTCTCGTACATCTGGTAATGCACGACCTACAATTACGCTCATAGCGTAATCTAGATAAGAATTTTTTAGCTCATCTTCAATATTGACAGGTACAACATTGTTTGACAAATCGGTCATAAGTCGATGGTATCCCTTAACTTAGCAAGAATTTTGAAAGTTTTTTCGAAATTATAATTATTAATTAACACAGCATACTAGCATAGTTTTAATGAGATGCCATACCGCTTTATTATCTAAAAAGCACTAAAAATGGCCGTGCTGAAAAGTCACAAATCCCCAAGTGGTTATTTATTGTTCAGCATTTTATCTGCCTCAATATTGTTAAGATTTTTGTTGTTCAAAAACACGGCGTTTTGCAATCGCTTTTTCAGTAATAGTTTTATCTAAAACTTTACCCAAGCCAAGTAAAAAATAAACTTCAGCGATAACAAACAATGGACCAATAAGTAATTGATTAATATCATCGAGAAAAGCAGGTTTTGCTTTTTCATAGTGATGACCAATAAATTGGATAACCCAACCAATAACGAAAACGCCGATAGCAATTAGAATATGATGTTCTGCTGTCACAACTTCATGAACACTCCACATTAAAGGGCCAAATAAAATAAACGCGAATAGTGCCAGTGGCAACGATAACAATAGATAATAAAACAGCACAATAACCGGTACTATGCCTGCCAAAGTAAAGTTAACCTGTTCAATACCTAAGTAATTATTAATAAATGTTGATTCAATTTCAAAGGAAACACTGGCCAGTAATAAGGCAATTGACCAAATAATCATCGGCACACCAATAAAGTGGCTGTTAATGTTTTTTCTATTTAAATGGACACTTTTATAAGTGGATAGTTGTTCTACTACTGATTTCATTATGACCTCTTAGGGTTTATCTCATCTTACTTGTTAAGCAATAATTTATCGCTATAGCTACTCAACATCAAGATACAATTACAATGCATTTTACGCCAAGTCGCTATATTGTTCTATTGATTCGGTTGCTCATAATAAAAAACCCTGCCGAAGCAGGGTTTTATTTATCAACATAAAGTGAACGGGTTGCCCCTTTCTTTAGGTTATTTGGGTGTAGCTTGTAGATTTAATGTCATCCCTGAAGCTGCTGAATAACCGTAGATATCCACATACCATACACCTTTAGCTGGGTCGGTAAAGTTACAAGCTTCATTGTTACCATTTTTATAAGGACGACAATCATAAACAGACGTTGTTGACTGTTTACCTTGTGTTACATATAAATCTGCATCACCTGAACCACCTGAAAGTGTAACCGTTAAATCGGCATAACCATCGGCTAAGTCAAGGGTGTAACGTTTCCATGTTCTTCTTGCAACAGTAACATTATTAATTGTGCTATCAATCGGATTAATCGTATTACCACCACCCGTAGTAGGTTCAGTGTAACTCCCCGTTAAACTAACACCAGCAAAATCACTATAGGCTTTAAGTCTTACGTAGTAAGTGCCACCGGCTTGCGTACTTGCACACGATTCAACATTACCTGATTTATAAGGGCGACAATCGTAAACACTGTCGGTTGGCTCAGCACCAAACTTCACATATAAATCTGCATCACCACTACCACCTGTCATAGCAAAATTAATATCTGTTGCGCCAGCAGGTACTTCCATGGTGAAAACTAAATCATTACCCGTTGCAGCCGTTAACTCAGTTTTAACCTGACCATTTTCAAGGACAGTATCTGGTATTGTTCCACCACCACCGCCAGTGTCACCGCCAGAGCCATCACATCCATTCGCGGTAATGTAATCGATCGCATCTTTAGTTTGGGCTAAACCATAACCAAATTTGACATCGCGACCCGCAGCACCTAAATCTTGTGCACTACTATTTAATACGTTACGAATTTCAACGTTAGTACAGCTTGGGTGATGACTCCACACCAAGGCAGCAACACCAGCAACATGAGGAGATGCCATTGAAGTACCACTCATTTTGCCATAATTACCCGCGCCAATATTTATACTGGCGCTTAAGCCAATATTATTTTTCATCGCTGCGCCGTCCGTATCAGATACGGTAACACTTGGGATAGAGGTTGCGTTTGCGTCACCTAATGTGCCACCAAAGCTTCCCGGTGCATTGTTATAAAGAATTGCGCCTACACCCCCGCTGTCTTGACAAGCTTTAACTTTATCGTAAAACGAAATATTGCCACGTTGAATTAAACAAACACTACCTGCAGCGCCTGTATCTATAGTTTCGCCCGTGGCAAAATCATAGAGAGAACCCGTTGCTTGACCTTGGTTTTCCATCGCATTAGCGGTATAACCGACATTAGCGACAGATACTTCAACGACTGAACCTGAACCTTCAGGATAAATAGAATAAACATCAACACCTGGACCAGATATCTCTACTTGGCTATTTTTTTGTGAAAAGTCAGCTAAGGCTTTATTACTGTCAACAGCAGCAACTGACATCACTGCATCGTAAGAAGCAGGAAAGCTTTCTAAATCAGTAGTTGCTGTAGCAACACCATCATTACCGGCTGCAGCTATAAGTAAAACGCCTGCATCATAGGCCGCTTGAATACCATTTTGTTCGCTGGTACTTGAACCAGAACCACCTAAGCTCATATTAATAACGTCTGCGCCGTTACTGACACAATCATTAATAGCACTAACAAGTGTTGAAGAATATCCCCAGCCCGCGGCATTAAATACTTTTATAATGTGCAAATTAGGATCGGTGCCAATAACACCGCGAACACCAATACCATTGTTAAGCGCGGCAATTGTTCCTGCTACGTGAGTACCGTGTGGACCACCTTGATCATACCAGTTACCTGTACCACTATTGCTTGTGCCAGTTATTGTGCCTCCTTGTGCCCCCATGTCTTCATGAGGTAGGTCTAAACCTGAATCAATAATACATATTTTCTTACCGCCAGCATTGGCAGAAGCAATCATATCGTCAACTTGATCGGCTTGAACCATACCAATACCATAAGGCACCGTTTGTGCCATAAAGCGACGTGGTAGATCTTCTTCTACGTATTCGACATTATCGTCCATCGCTAAATTCATCGCTTGTGATGAAGATAGCTCAGCACTGATCATATTTACATCTGGAAATTCGGCTTTAACATTGACCCGCAATTTCTTTAATTTTTCCTTAACAGCGGCAAGACGAACAAAGGCGTTTTGGCTACCAATGAAACTCGTTGCTTGATTGCTGGCTGCTTGGTTATTAGCTGCTTGCTTGTATTTGATAATAAAGCGTTTGGGTAAAGGTGAACTGGTCACTTCAGATAATACATTATCTGCGTTTTGTACGCTAAGCGGTTGGGCAGCGTAAAGTGCTGTCGATATTGATACCGACAATATACTAGCAGTGGTCAATATTAATGATTTCTTTGTTATCTTATTCGACATCTATATTCCTACCTATTAAGTTAATTTTAATTATTATTTTTTTGCTGGGGGAATTTCAAATGAGAGTGATACATCATTATCGAAGCAGCAATGACCATAACATCAAGGTTTAATATATTACAAGCATGTTATTTAAATGTTAAATAAAAGAAACAACAATAAGAGTGATAATTACATAAAAAGCAACGAGTTATAATATTAAACTTTCTTTTTACTGCTCGATGTTAGTGGATAAAGGCTTAAATCAAGGGTATTTATAGCCGATAAAAATCAGTAGTGAGTAAGATAGTAGCGATAAAAAGTCTTAATGTGCCCTACTTTTCTCAGCCTTGGCTCGTCTGCATTAGCATATGACTTATCCACTTTTAACGAGGATAACAAACTCAACGTTCAGTACTAGGCGAACCATTTACTTTAGTTTAGAATTACTGACAATAATTGATTAAAATAATGAAAATGTAATGTCGACAACTAACAACACTAAAGCTGTTAACGTAAATGAAGAAGAAATTGCCAAATTTGAAAAGGTTGCAAGCCAGTGGTGGGACCTTGATGGTGATTTTAAACCATTGCATCAAATAAACCCTATTCGACGACAATTTATTTGTCAGCATGTCGGCGACATTTATGGTAAAAAAATTATTGATGTTGGCTGTGGTGGGGGTATTTTAGCTGAGAGTTTAGCCAAACTTGGTGGCGATGTTACTGGGATTGACCTCGGCGAAGAACCATTAAATGTAGCAAGATTACATGCGCTGGAGAGTGGATTAACGGTCAATTATCAAAAAATACCTGCCGAAGACAAAGCGATTGAGCAACCCGAAAAATTTGATGTAGTCACTTGTATGGAAATGCTTGAGCACGTACCCGATCCCGCTTCAATTATAGAAGCTTGCGCTCAAATGGTAAAACCCGGCGGTTATGTCTTCTTTTCAACCTTAAACAAATCAATAAAGTCATATTTATTGGCTATTGTTGCCGCCGAAAAAGTCCTTAAAATAGTCCCTGACGGTACACACGACCACAAAAGTTTTATTCGTCCATCGACCTTAATTGGCTGGGCTGAATCATTTGATCTCAAATGCATTGATGCCGCAGGCATTCATTACAACCCGCTGACAGAGAATCACAAACTTATTTCATCACTAGATGTGAATTATATTCTTTGTTGTCAAAAAATATAAATAAGGGAAAGTACATTGCAAAATACTAAAATTTCAGGGGTATTATTTGATCTTGACGGTACCTTATTAGATACCGCCAATGATTTAGGTGCTGCACTTAACTACGTTTTACGAAAATATAACTTAGCAGAAGTAGCCCGTGAAGATTATCGTCCAATCGCTTCTGATGGCGCATTAGGGTTATTAACACTGGGTTTTGCACAAGCTTTGAAAAACTATGATTACGAAGTGTTACGTGCGGAATTTCTCGCTTATTACCAAGAAAATATTGCGGTACATACCTGTCTTTATCCTGGCGTAGCTCAATTACTGTTGACGTTGAATGAACGAAACATTCCTTGGGGTGTTGTCACGAATAAGCCAGAAGGTTTAACAAGACTATTATTGCCTTATTATAGTGAATTCGAAAAATGTTTATCACTGGTTGGTGGTGATACTTTCACCAACCGAAAACCACACCCAGAGCCTATCCTCAAAGCTTGTGAACAAATATCAGTGCCAAGTGAGCTATGTTTGTATGTCGGAGACGCTTTGCGTGATATTGAAGCCGGCAATAGTGCTCAAGCAACTACCGTCATTGCAAAGTGGGGCTATATTATCGCTGGTGAAGATTGTAAAAACTGGCAAGCGGACTATCACGCTGAAACCCCCTTAGATATCTTATCATTACTGTAATAATGTTAAGCCAAACGCGAATAAAGTAACGGTTTAAATCCAGTGATATAGGTCCTTAACTTGCTATAACCAACACAGAAAAAAGCCACTCAACAGTGGCTTCTTTCTTAATAAAACACCCATAATAAAGTAGAGCTTGGTTAACTGTTAGTCAATATTGTCAGGGCCTACTCGCACAATTAACTTACCAAAATTCTCACCTTCTAATAAACCAATAAAAGCATTTACTGTATTTTCTAGCCCGGCAATTAAATGCTCTTTATAGTTAATCTCACCTGCTATTAACCATTTTACCATTTGCTCGCTAAACTCGTTATAACGATGACCATAATCATCAAAGACAATAAAGCCTTGCATTTTTATACGCTTAACAAGTAATGTTCCCATCAATGAAGAAAGTCTGTCAGGCCCACTAGGTAATTCTGTCGCATTGTACTGAGAAATTAAGCCACACAAAGGAATACGGGCACAGCTATTTAATAGTGGCATAACAGCGTCAAAGACTTTACCGCCAACGTTTTCAAAATAGACATCAATCCCTGATGAACAAACGGCCGCTAATTGCTCAGCTAAATCATCACTTTTATGATCAAGACAATGATCAAACCCTAAACTGTCAACTGCATAGGTACATTTAGTCTCACCGCCAGCAATACCGATCACTTTACAGCCTTTTAATTTAGCTATTTGACCCACTAAACTTCCAACCGCTCCTGTTGCCGCAGCAACGACTACCGTTTCACCTGCTTTTGGTTGACCGATATCCAATAAACCCATGTAAGCCGTTAGCCCAGGCATACCCAAAACACCTAAGGCATGAGACGGGTTAACCATATCATTATCAAGCTTGAGCAATTCACTACCATGAATAACGCTATAATCCTGCCAGCCACCAAAAGCGACAACCCAATCACCTTTTGTGTAATCATTGTGATTTGACTCTTCTACTCGACAAACACTTCCACCCACCATCACTGCATTTAAAGCGACGGGATCGGCATAAGACTTAGCATCATTCATTCGCCCTCGCATATAAGGGTCGAGTGAAAGAAAAACCGTACGAAGTAATACTTCGTTAGCTTGAGGGATGGGTTTATTACTAGTAACGAGATTGAAGTTTTCTGCTTTTGGCGCGCCAACGGGTCTTGATGCTAGCACCATTTGGCGATTGATATCTGTTGTTTGAGTCATAAGAGTTACTCCTGTAAAGAGCCAGTAAAAGCGCTAAGTGTGTTGGGATTAAAAAAGGCCAATATAAGAGAAATATATCGACCTTTTATGAATAAGGGCAGCGTGTCAATTAAACAAGCCACTCATTTTTATTTTATCTTTACAAAGCTTGCGTTAAAATCTCTCGGCTTATTGCTAGAGTAATATCACTGTTTTCACCTAGTGCTGTCATGCCATGTTGCTCTAATCGTTCGACAAGGGAATCAATATCAGCGCTACCAAGATCAACGTGAGATAAGCGCGTTGGTACCTGCATCTTTTCAAAAAACTCTTCTGTTAAACGGATAGCTTGATCAATACGTGCATTATCATCACCTTCAGTTATCTGCCAAACACGTGTTGCATATTGAAGTAATTTTTCACGCTTTTGCTCACGACGTACTTTCATCACGGCAGGTAACACAATAGATAAGGTTCGAGCGTGGTCAATACCAAAGGCACCTGTTAATTCATGGCCTATCATATGTGTTGACCAATCTTGTGGTACTCCAGCACCAATAAGACCGTTTAGTGCCATAGTGGCCGACCACATAATATTTGCTCTAACGTCTAAATCATCTTTAGTTGCCGGGGCTAAGGCTTTAGGTCCTTCTTCAATTAAGGTTTGTAATAAACCTTCACTGAACCTGTCTTGTACTTTGCCATTAACGCTGTAAGTTAAGTACTGTTCAATGGTATGAATAAAAGCATCAACAACACCATTACCAATTTGACGATCTGATAATGAGAAGGTCACACTTGGGTCTAACACCGCAAATAATGGACGCACTAAAGGACTAGAAAAAGGGAGCTTATTACCGTCTCGTGTTACCACGGAATTACCATTACTTTCTGAGCCAGTGGCAGGTAAAGTTAACACCGCGCCAATGGGTAAAGCTTTAGTGAACGCTTGCTGTTTGGCAAGAATATCCCAAGGGTCATCACCTTCAAATAATGCCGCAGCGGCAATAAATTTAGCGCCATCAACAACAGAGCCACCGCCAACAGCAAGTAAATAATCAATATTTTCAGCTTTGATGATCGTTTGCGCTTTCATTAAAGTGTCGTAAGTTGGGTTAGGTTCAATGCCTGAAAATTCAAAGTAAGTGTGCTCTTTAAGCGCATCAATAACTTGCTTATAAACACCATTACCTTTGATTGAACCTCCACCGTAAACAATGAGTACTCTTGCATCTAATGGTATTTCTTTTGAAATGGTTTGAATTTCTCCCGGCCCAAAATTAATTTTAGTTGGGTTTTGAAAATTAAAATTTAACATTTATATGTCCTTAAAGGTAAAGCGTTAAATCGATTAGCTAAACAGGTTAGCTAATCGAGTTGTCTGTTCTAAGTAACTATGCTGAAAGGTGAGTTAATAATTTTTCAGCGGCTAATGCCGAGCTAGCTGGGTTTTGACCGGTAATAATGAGGCCATCTTGAATTGCAAAGGCATGCCAATCTTGAGCCTTTTGGTATTCGCCGCCACGTTTAATCAATTCATCTTCTACTAAAAATGGCACAACTTCAGTTAGTTGAACCGCTTCTTCTTCACTGTTAGTAAAACCGGTTACGGCTTTGCCTTTAACAGCAAAATCACCAGAAGGTTGTTTTACATTTAACAAGGCAGCGCTTGCATGACAAACTGTTGCAACAGCTTTTCCGGCGTTAAGAAAGTTTTCAATCAAGGTAATTGAGTCAGTATTGTCGGTAAGATCCCATAATGGACCATGACCACCAGGATAAAATACTGCATCAAAGTCAGCTTCATTAACAGAAGCTAATATTAGCGTATTAGCGATTTTAGCTTGTGCTTCGCTATCTGCATCGTAACGGTCTGTCGCAGCTGTTTGAAAGTCTTCAAGTGTGCTGGTTGGGTCTATTGGTGCTTGTCCACCCTTAGGTGTTGCTAAAGTAACTTCGACACCAGCATCGATAAAAGCATAATAAGGGGCGGCAAATTCTTCAACCCAAAAACCGGTTTTTTGGCCTGTGTTACCAAGCTCATCATGTGAAGTAAGTACCATTAATATTTGTTTAGTCATTATCATTCATCCGTTTGGTTATATAAGTGAGTTTAGGTGTTCGTTTATTCAATGTAGCTAGTATATGCCTAAGAACAAAAATGAACAATGCAGATAAAACTGACATCATTGTATCAATAATTGATACAATGATTAGCAAAGTAAATGATTAACTGGTTATTACCTCAATAGGTGCTGTTATGGATATCTCATTTGAACAACTCAAAAGTATGGTTGTATTCGCTCAAGTCATTGAACAAGGTAGCTTAAGTGCAGCCGCTAAACATTTAGGACTATCAAGAGCAGTAGTAAGTTATCATTTGAAGAAGCTTGAAGCGCAGCTCGAGGTAAAGTTACTTAATCGTTCAACACGTGCGATTAACCTGACCGAAGCGGGTCAAGCCTATTATGAACGCTGTCGAGTTATTGCTGAGCAAGCCAGTGCCGCTAATCAGCAAATTGAAAATTTCAAAAATGAACCTATCGGCTTACTTAAAATAACGTGCCCGGTAAATGTTGGTTTGCAGACCGTTGTGCCGGCGCTGAACGAATTTAAAAAAATTTACCCCAAAATAGCACTCGATGTGATGTTAACTGATGAGGTCGTTAATATTATGAAAGAAGGTATCGATTTAGCGATTCGCGGTGCCCCCTTACCTGACTCTGGTTTACAAGCAACTAAACTGGCGACGCTACAAACATGCCTTTGTGGCGCACCTGAATATTTTCTGCAATTTGGCCGCCCCACTAAACCGGCTGATTTAAGCGACCACCAATGGGTTATTTATAAATTAACCTCTGGAGTGTTAACCTTGACTAAGGGCAGTCGTTCGTTCAGTGTCACCACAAAAGGCAGTATTAGTACCAATAATGCCGCCGCACGTACTGCCTTTGTTGAAGCAGGACATGGTCTGGGCCGTATTCCTATTTACGATGCTTGGCCAAAAATAAAAGCAGGCACTTTAGAAACAGTGCTAGATGATTATGCTTTTAGCGACATTAATGTCTTTGGTGTATTCCCGCCTGGTACAGCCAATTCCAAAAAGCTGCGCTTATTACTTAACTTCTTAAAAGAGTATTTCACCAGCCAAAGTATAATAAAAAAGCAATAACCCCACTTATTAATGTATATATTTTTGTGTGGACCAACCGCTCTTATGATCTACTAATAACTAGCGGATAAACTTTATACAAGTTGTCATCGTAACGCTTAACCTAAACAGTCTATATCAGCATTATTGTTCATTTAGTGCCCTTCCTGCTTAAAAAAAAGCAACGTGTTGTTTTTATTGGAAATTAAGTTTTAGCTGACAAAAACAACCAATAAACGGGTAATTTTATTTAAAAATAAATTACCCACAAAAATTAATTAAAATAAACGTTGCGTTTTTGTAATATCAAAAATAAAAAGCACTACTAAGTTAGTCGTTACTAACTGAACTTTTACTCTAAAGAAAGTTATTAAAAACTATGCTTTTTATCACTTGCAAAAACAGCCAAACCTCATTATCTTGTGATCAGTTTTTAGAAAACCCCTATATATAGTGTATTTGTTGTTCAGATGTTTTTTTGTGCTAATTTACATTTTAGGGAAATATAATACTGATAAGTGTTCACTTAACGTTTTCTTTAGTTGACAACGTTAGGTAAATAAAGCGACCAGCATAATTAATAAATGACAGGCTCTTCATGACTAATAATCTTTTTGTAAGTAAGCGTAACGGCAAAAAAGAACTCATCGATTTAGAAAAAATTCATCAAGTTATCACTTGGGCTGCTGAAGGCCTTGATAACGTTTCGGTGTCACAAGTTGAGTTGAAATCTCATATTCAATTCTACGACGGTATCAAGACTGCTGACATTCATGAAACTATCATTAAAGCCGCCGCTGATCTTATTTCAGAAGAGACACCTGATTATCAGTATTTATCAGCACGTTTGGCTATTTTTCATCTACGTAAAAAAGCCTACGGCCAATTTGAGCCGCCTAAATTATTTACCCATGTTGTTAGTATGGTAGAAAATGGTAAATATGATGAACATCTTCTAGCTGATTACAGCGAAGCAGAGTTTGAACAAATGGAAAAATTTCTTGTTCATCCTCGCGATTTAGACTTTAGTTACGCCGCAGTCAAACAATTAGAAGGTAAATACCTTGTCCAAAACCGGGTAACGGGTGAAATTTACGAAAGTGCTCAGTTTTTATATATCTTAGTGGCCGCTTGTTTATTTGCTAAATATCCTGTTGAAACACGTTTAAAATATGTTGAAGGTTTTTATCACGCGATTTCAACCTTCAAAATATCGTTACCTACACCTATTATGGCAGGGGTACGTACGCCTACTCGTCAATTTTCATCTTGTGTATTAATTGAATGTGGTGACAGTTTAGACTCAATAAACGCGGCTTCTAGCTCTATTGTTAAATATGTTTCACAACGAGCAGGCATTGGCATCAATGCTGGCCGTATTCGCGCTTTAGGTAGTTCGATACGTAATGGTGAAGCCTTTCATACCGGTTGTATTCCGTTTTTCAAGCATTTTCAAACGGCTGTTAAAAGTTGTTCACAAGGGGGAGTTCGAGGCGGCGCAGCTACGTTATTCTACCCACTTTGGCATTTAGAAGTTGAAAGCTTACTGGTCCTTAAAAATAACCGAGGTGTTGAAGAAAATCGTGTCCGTCATTTAGATTATGGCGTGCAATTCAATAAGCTTATGTACACACGCTTAATCAAAGGAGAGTCTATTACTCTCTTTAGCCCGAGCGATGTTCCTGGCCTTTATGATGCTTTTTTTGAAGACCAAGAGAAATTTGAAGCCTTGTATGTAAAATATGAAGCTGATGATTCAATTCGTAAAAAATGCATTAAAGCTATTGAGTTATTCACCTTATTTGCTCAAGAGCGTGCCAGCACAGGTCGAATTTATTTACAGAATGTTGATCACTGTAATACGCACAGCCCATTCGATCCGAAACAAGCACCAATACGCCAAAGTAATTTGTGTTTAGAGATTGCGCTACCGACACAACCAATGAATGATATTAATGATCCAAATGGCGAAATTGCCCTTTGTACTTTGTCAGCCTTTAACTTAGGCGCAATAGAAAGCTTAGATGAATTAGAAGGTTTATCAGACCTTGCAGTTCGAGCGCTTGATAGTTTACTTGATTATCAAAACTACCCGATGCCAGCTGCTTACAATGCCACTATAGGCAGAAGAACATTAGGTATAGGCGTAATAAACTATGCTTATTACTTAGCTAAAAACGGCGTGTATTATTCAAATGGCAGTGCTAACAATTTAACTCACCGTACCTTTGAAGCCATTCAATTTAATTTATTGAAAGCATCAAATGAATTAGCAAAAGAAAAAGGCGCTTGTCCTAAATTTAATGAGACACGTTTATCACAAGGTATTTTACCGATTGATACTTATAAAAAGACCATTGACGACATTACCGGTGAACCCCTTCATCTTGACTGGGAAACTTTGCGAGAGAGTATCAAGACACATGGCGTAAGAAATTCAACGGTTTCCGCGTTAATGCCATCTGAAACTTCATCACAAATTTCAAATGCTACAAATGGAATTGAACCACCAAGAGGTTTAATCAGTATAAAGGCTAGTAAAGATGGTGTTTTAAAACAGGTTGTACCTGAATATCAAAGATTAAAGGGTAACTATGAGTTACTTTGGAATATTCCAAATAACGAAGGTTACTTGCAGCTAGTGGGTATCATGCAGAAGTTTATTGACCAAACCATCTCTGCAAATACTAACTACGACCCTGCACGCTTTGAAGGCGGAAAAGTACCGGTGAAGCAAATCTTAAAGGATATTTTAACCGCTTATAAATTAGGCGTTAAAACCATGTATTACCATAACACCCGTGATGGTGCGTCTGAGAATATGCTCGGATTAGAAGAAGAAGACTGTGAAGGCGGCGCATGTAAAATTTAATTGTGCGCACAAAAAAAAGCTTCATTGTTTTTTAACAATGGAGCTTTGAGCATAATCAGTCATACCTATAATTTTTAAAAACAAAATTTCGATAACAGGCTGTGACTTCCATGCGTGTTATCAAGGAGTAATAGATGTCCTACACCACGTTTAATCAAGTTCCTAACAATGCGCTACTCGAGCCAATGTTTTTAGGTAACAGTGTCAATGTCTCACGATATGACCAACAACGTTTTATCGCCTTTGAAAAACTTATTGAAAAACAGTTATCGTTTTTTTGGCGTCCTGAAGAAATTGATGTATCAAAAGACAGATCTGATTGGCAAAGTTTAACGCCTTCAGAAAAGCATATTTTCATTTCCAACCTAAAATATCAAACTTTGCTTGATTCTATGGCAGCACGCTCGGTGAATGCGATGTTTTTACCGCTGGTTTCATTACCAGAAGTAGAAACTTGGATAGAAACCTGGGCTTTCAGTGAAACCATTCATTCTCGCTCTTACACGCATATTTTGAGAAACTTGTTTTCAGATCCAAGTGAAATATTTGACGACATCGTTGTTAACCCAGCTATTTTAAAGCGTGCATCCAGTATTTCTAAATACTTTGATGCCGTGATCATCACCACACAACTACTCCAGTCACAAGGTGACGGTACCTATGAAGTCGATGGTGAAATGATTGAAGTATCAACTCGCAAGCTTAAAGAGCGCTTATACTTGGCTGTTTGTTCGGTCAACGCTTTAGAAGCCATTCGCTTTTATGTCAGCTTTGCCTGTTCATTTGCTTTTGCCGAGCGTGAGTTATTAGAAGGTAACGCAAAAATTATTAAGCTTATTGCTCGAGATGAAGCTTTGCATTTAACCGGTACTCAACATATTTTAAATAACTGGTTATCCGGTAGAGATGATCCTGAAATGAAAATCATTTCTCAAGAAATGAAAGAGCAAGGATTACAGATATTTCTTGATGTTGTTGAACAAGAAAAAGAATGGGCTCAGTACCTATTCAAAGACGGTTCAATGATTGGCTTGAATGCGGCAATATTAAATCAATATATTGAGTACATTAGTAATCAACGCTTAACGGCTATTGGTTTTGATGCACCCTTTGATATAAAAAGTAACCCATTACCATGGATGAATGCTTACTTAGTATCAGACAATGTTCAGGTCGCTCCACAAGAAACAGAGATATCGAGTTACTTAGTTGGTCAAGTCGACTCTTCTGTATCAAGTGATGATTTTGATGGCTTTGACCTTTAATGGTTTTAACCTCCAGATAAAGAAGCGATTATCATGCTTTCTTATCACATCATTAGCACATTTTGCGTTTAAGCCTTTTTAAATGAAAAGTGCTAATGATATGGCTATGTGCCCGCAAAAATTGTCTGAAAGTAAGAAAGCTCATCGTATTTTTGTCGATAATAAAACCATTACCTTTCAAGCCAACGATAAAAGTTTACTAGAGTGTTTAGAAAAGGCTAATGTGGAAGTGCATTATCACTGTCGTGACGGTTTTTGTGGGGCGTGTCGAGTAACCTTAGTTGAAGGCGAAATTAGCTACCCTCAAGGAGAGCCACTCGCTTTTATTGGCGATGGAGAAGTGCTCTCTTGCTGTTGTGTGCCAAAGAGTGACATCAAACTTATCGTTGAATAACTAATACTAGGATTATTAACGGGTCTTTAAAGATTGGAGAATCAACGCGTATAGATGTTGAGCGACAAATATACCCGTCACTCATCATCAACATCTATTAATCTTATACTTATACTTATAATTGCGCGCTTAACCTAACTTCTATACCGTCTAAAACCTTAGTTAACTCTGCGGCAACCGGTTGATACAATTGTTGATAACGCGCAGTATCTTCAATACTTACCGCTTCATCTAGCGCTTTAGTCAATTCAAACAGTTGCATAGCTCCTACTGAGCAAGAAACACCTTTTAAGGTATGTACTAAGTGTTTACAAGCAGTTTGATCATCAGTACTGATCGCTTGTTGAATCTTTTCACTGTCTTTTGAATGGTCTTCATAAAACATCACCAGTATTTCAGCAAAAAGGTCTTCATCTCCAAGGACATTACCAATACCTATTTCAGCATCAATACCTGGATATTCGTCTTCACTGGTCACCGGTAACTCATCGATAATACCCTCAGCGGCAACCGTATTTGATTCTTGATGCACCTTCACTTGATTTCGGCCACTGTGTTTTGCTTCATATAAGCAAAGATCAGCTTCTTTTAATAAGCCTTCTAAGTTCATCTCATCGCCCTTGCCTAATGATAAGCCGATACTGACTGTTACAGACACCTTTTCATCTTTGGTATCATCAATATATATTTTACTATGTTCTACTCTTTCTCTTAAGCGTTCGCAGGCAACAAGCGCATTCTCTGCAGAGGTATTTGCCATACATATCGCAAATTCTTCGCCACCAACTCGACCAATAATATCATTATCTCGAAAACAATCGCAGATGATATCAGCAAATTCAACTAGGACTTTATCACCGGTATCATGACCGTAATTATCGTTAACCGCTTTAAAAAAATCTATATCGAGCATTGCCACAGCAAGTGGTTTATTAGTGCGTTTTGCTTGGCTAATCGCTTTACCCGCTAAGTCTTCAAAAGCGCCTCTGTTACGAATACCGGTTAAGAAGTCTGTATTAGCTAGAGACTCTAGCTCTAAAGTTTTCTCTAAAAGCCGCAGCGAGGTTCGTATTCTAGCCAATAACACTTTCGGAATATAAGGTTTAGTTACGTAGTCATCTGCGCCAAATTCTAGAGCAGCAACAATTTGATCTTCATCATCTGAAGCCGATAACATAATGACCGGCGTATTGAAAATAATAGGGTGATTTTTTAATTTGTGTAACATCTCTAAGCCTGAGATACCCGGCATATACATATCTAATAAAATGAGGTCTATCGCTTGCTCTTCTAAAACCTCTAAGGCTTTTTCTCCAGATTCGGCGGTAAACACATTATAACCTTCTTCACCTAAATCAAACTCTAATAGCATGAGCGTATCTTTAGCGTCATCAACAGCGAGAATGTTATATTTTTTCTTTGTATTCATAGTTTATTCCCATTGGAAGGCTTATTCGTCATCTTTAGCTGTTAGGTGTTTTTGTAAGATATTAATTAACAAATCATATTCCCTTGATAAATCATTTTGAAGCGATAACAATTCAACACTATTTTTTATTCTAGCCGATTGTTCAATTTGTCGCGTTAATTTTCCAAGATTAATGCCACCTAAATTTTTTGACGAACCACTAACTTTATGTGCTAAAGCTATAATATCATCAAATAATTTATTTTCCATAGCGATAGCTAACTCATTTTTAAGCGCAGGCATATCCTCAATAAATAAACTGATAAGCTGTTTACTTAATTTGTCATTATTTCTAATACGCTTTAAAAAACCTGTTTTATCCCAAATGATATCTTCATTTGTCTTTGAATGACTACTTTTGGAGTTATCACCATGGCTAGTCTGGGTTAGGGGCTCTGCAATCTCGTTACTGTTATCATCAGACACGGTTTCAAAGCTATCTAGCCCAACCCATGCCGATATTTTTTTAAGTAAAATATCGGTATCTACCGGTTTAGTCGCGTAATCACTCATGCCTGCCGCTAAACATTTTTCTTTATCACCTTTCATCGCATTGGCAGTCATGGCAATAATTGGAATGTTACGATGAACAACACCAGCCTTTCCTGCCCTTATTGCTTTTGTTGCATCGTAGCCGTCCATTTCAGGCATTTGACAGTCCATAATAATGATTTGGTAGGGAGCATCGTCTGGTGAAGAATCTAAAGCAGCCAGGGCTTCGATACCATTACCAGCAACATCAGCTGACAAACCAATATTGGCTAGTACACCTAAAATGACCACTTGGTTAATACGGTTATCTTCAACCAATAAGATGCGGGTGTTTTTGGCAATGACGCGATTAGCATTTGAATGTTTTAACTTATGCACGTTATGTTGGGTAACAAAAGGTTTATTGACATTCAAAGTGCCTTCTTCGTCTAAAACAAGACTTAACGTAGCAAATAAATCTGCGGTGGTTGCTGGCTTGGGGAAATACGCAGAAAAGCCGAGTTGTTCAAAAAAGTTAGCATCTCCTCGATCACTCATTGACGTCATCATAATAAGTTTAGTTTTTTGTGTATGTCGATGACCCTTCAAGCGCTCACCTAAAGTAACGCCGTCCATGCCAGGCATTTGCATATCAAGAATTGCCGCATCAAAAAAATCAACCGGGTGATTATCCACCTGCTCGATAGCACAAGCGCCATCCTTTGCTTGCGTAACCTCTGCCCCCCAAATAGCTAACTGTCCTTTTAATACCGCCAAATTTGTCGCGTTATCATCAACTATTAGTATTTGCTTACCTTTTATGTCTACCTGAGGCATGACTGTTTGAGAATTATCACTTTCGTTAAGTAGTATGGTAAAAGTAAACACACTGCCCTGACCTTCGGCACTTGTTACGCTAATATCCCCTGACATCAGTTGGGCTAATTGTTTAACAATGGCCAAACCTAAGCCTGTACCTCCATATTTTCGTGTAGTAGAGGCGTCTACTTGGGTAAAAGAATCAAACAATGTAATCATTTTATTTTCAGGAATACCAATACCCGTATCTGATATGCTGCATGTTAATTGCAACTGATGTTGATGTTTCTTAATCGAGGCTTTAATGAGTACTTCACCGGTCTCGGTAAATTTTATTGAATTACTGACTAAATTTGACAGTATTTGCCGTAAACGACTAGGGTCACCCTTAACTAAAGATTGTTCAACACCGCAAACATCCAGTATCAATTCCAAGCCTTTTTCCTGCGCTTTTATCGCCATCGACTCAGCAAAGTCGCCAAGCTGACTTCGAATATCAAAATCAAGTATTTCAAGTTCTAGTTTTCCTGCCTCTATTTTTGAAAAGTCCAAAATATCATTAATCAAAGATAATAAAGATTGAGCACTTGAACTGGCTAATTGCAAATGATGAGCTTGTTGTTTATCGATATTACTTTGCTGAAGTAAACCTAACATCCCTAAGACGCCATTCATCGGGGTACGTATTTCATGACTCATACTTGCAAGAAACTGCGAGCGCAGCAACAGAGCGTGCTCTGCCATATCTAAAGCGTCCTGTTTTAAAGTACCTAAGTTTTTTTGCTCGGTTATATCACGATGAGTTCCCACCACTCTGAAGTTTTTTTGATCTTTATGATTAACCATTTGACTATGTGTTTCAATATATCGAATAGTTCCATCTGGCAAAGTGATACGATATTCAAAATTAATTACTATGCCTTTCTTAACTTCACGGATAAATTGTTCTTCCACAAATTTAAGATCGTCTATGTGTATAGCAGTTCGCCAAATTTTTTCTGTAGGTACTGTTGAATCTTTATCATAGCCAAATAATTCATACATTCGACTGTCCCAAAGACTTAGACCTGTTTGAATATCATAGTCCCAAACGCCTATTCTTGGGGCTGACAAGGCAAAATTTAAACGCCATGCCATATCTTTAGCTTCTTCAATACTGCGGATACTTTCTGCTGCCAACAACTTGTTTTCAGTGATATCACGTATTAATCCGGTAAAAACAACATCACCAGAAATATTTATTTTACTGACACTTAAATGCATAAAGAACTTTTCGCCATTTTTTCTTAATGCTGTCAGTTCAAGGGTGCGGCCTTTTACTTCACTTGAAGTATGTTGTAAAAAACGTTTAAATTCGTCCACTGGGTTAATAGTATTATCTACGGGCACTAGAAATAGTGCGTTTTTACCAAGGACCTCATTGGTTTGATAGCCAAATATTTTTTCAGCCGCATGATTAAAAGCGAGAATATTACCTTTCCCGTCAATATTTATAACACCATCAGCAATTGAGTTTAAAATAGAATAAAGCTTTGCTAACGCATCTTCTGCACGTATTGTTTCACTTTTTTGGACAATCGACTTTTGCTCTATTTGCATTAATAAATTTTTAAAACTTCTTGCTAAAGCGCCAATTTCATCATTTTCTTGCACCGGTAACTTACCGATAACACCCTGCTCTTCATATTGGGCAACACCTTTAGTCATCAACAACAAAGCACGTGTTATCCGCTTAGACGCCATAATACAAAACACTAGACTTAATATGGCTAAGATAAAGCTAAATAATATTGCCCGGTTTTTCATACTTTCTAATGATTGCAGATAAATATTACTTTTATTTTCAATAACTAAGTGTAATGGATTTTCTTGGCCAAATTCGGCAAACTGAACAGTAGAGTAATAGGCTAATTTATTATCAACATCTATTTCTTTATCTTGCACTAGCTTATCGCTAGTGAGTATTGAGGAAAAAATAACACTCAGCGACGGAAACTTTTCAATCACCTTGATATTGTTTTTATCAACTTTTTGATCGGCTGGAAAATAAATAAAATCACCCGCTGAATTAGCAAGATAAAAAGTAACTTTTTCTAAAGCATTTTCCTTAAGCCGTTCAATAAATAAAGAAAAATCAACTTCTATTGTTATTGAGCCAAAAAGTTCGTTATCAGCCGTATAAATAGGGGTAGCGATAAATAAAGAACTCTGTAAAGGCTTGCCCTGAGTATTTTTTTGATAATATATCTCTGAAAAATACACTTCACCTTTTTTGACTAATAATGCCGCTTTTAATGAATCAAGCGCTATATTTTGACTAGATTGCTCAAAAGGAGTGACCTTCACTTGGTCATCTTCATGGTCAACACTGACAATACTGCGAACATGTTTCTCTGTTGTTAAATAACTTATATTTTTATAAATAGGTTGGTTTTTGATAAATTCTTTGAATATCCCCTGTAATTTTTTCCGCCATAACAGGTTTTGTTCATCATCAGATTTGATAGACTCCATAACACCTTGTATTGACGCGGTCTTACTGAGGAAGATTGAGTCGTTGGCACTTTCTCGATAGAAATAGGCTATTAATGGTTTTACAATTTTACTTTTAATATTGAGTTCATCAAACGCCTGCTCTTTAACCAACTGCTGGCTTTCAATATAAAATACAGTGCCAACCGCAAAAGCAATAAGGAGTGATAAAGAAAAGCCAGCAAATGGAATTTTAAAAGCTAATGAGCTAAAAACTTTTCCGATAGAGAAGCTTTTACTGGCTTTAGTTAATGGCTGCGCAGTATGATGATGTTCTTTAGATGCGCCATTATTATCTTGTAAATGATTGTTTTTGATAAGTGCTACTTCTCTTTTGGTGAATCTATTCATACGCCGATAAAAATAGAGTCTGAAACAATATTTTTGAGAAAAGACTAAATATTCAATTGGCTATCAAATAACATACTAGAACCAACGCTTATATGCAATTGTGGTAGATCAACAACAATAACACTGATAACTAAACCTTAGGATATTACTGAGCATTTACCGATAAAACATCACCAAATTAGTAATAATAACTTGCTCAGCGGCTAACAATTATCATATATATTCGAGCTGTAATTTAATTATTTTCAATTAAAAAGCTGGCCAATTCTTTTGAATTAAACGGTTTTCTTAAAACGGGGTAATGCCATTGTTTATCTTCCTCAGCAATATAACCACTAATTGAAAAGATTCGAATATTAGGAAACTTTGCTTTCACTAATTCCACAGCCTCTCGACCTGAAATATCGGGTAATATCATATCGGTAATAAAAATATCAAAAGGTTGCTCAGTCGCTAAAATGTTCATTAAACCCATTTTATTGTTGGTATGTTCAGTTTTAACGCCTTCGTTTTCTAAATACAAGGAAACAAACTCAGCAATACTTATCTCATCATCTAAAATAAGTACGCGCTTTCCCTTTATATTTAATTGGCTTTTAAGCGTTAAGGGACTTTTCTTTGGGGGATTTTTTAAAATCTGGCACTTAAAGACTAAGGTAAAGTGCGCCCCACCCAAACTGCCATGTCCTGAAACTCGTATATGACCATTATGCTTATATATTGTGCTATAAACATTAGCTAATCCAATACCGTTGCCCTTATTAACTGATTTACTGCTGTAAAAGGGATCAAACACTTTAGTCAAATTACCTTGCTCAATACCCACACCACTATCTTTGACATGAATTTCTAAATTTTGCTGTTCATTAATGTTGGCTGATATTTCTATCTGTCCAATTAAGCCTCTTTCGCGGATCGCATCCTGAGAATTTAACACTAAGTTAAGCAATATATTAATAAATTCACCTTGAGGAAACTTTATTTTACAGCATAGTTCATTGGTATGAATGCTAAAGTCTATGGTAGGAAGTAACAATTGCTTAAAAAGATATTGGTTATCAATAATATCCTGTATCGGGTCAAACCGAACCACTTTGATGGTAGGTTTACGCGTAAAAGCTAATAAACGCTCGGTAACGCTTTTACCTTTATCTATCGCATTCTTGACCCGCTCAATATACCTTGAAATATCACGTTCACCTTGGGCGAACTTAATCTCTAACATTTCGGTAGCGCCTAAAGCGACGCCCAGTACATTATTGATGTCATGTGAAACATTGCCAAAAGTATTACCCAGTAAAGCGAGTCGATTACTAATAAGTTGTTGTTGGTCTTTACGAAATTGCTCAGTAACGTTTTCAACAATCCAAATAAATATTCCTTCATCGGCTTCATAGGTTACCGATAAATCAAAAACACTATTGTATTGATCAAAACTAATATGAGTTTCTTTAAGTTGACCACACTTTTTTGCTTTTCGTTTAAACGCAAGATAGTCGGTAATACTGAAATTAATATAATTAAAAAGCACGGCGCTACTGTGGGCAGTTTTTGGTGTTAGATCTTGATAAACGACATTATCTTTGTCATCAATAAAGAAAACCGGTACCTTTATTGTATAATTGACCATAGCGAGCAGTTTTAATTTTTCAAAAATAGTTTCTGATTGGCTAATATCTTTAAATACGCCGAAAACACCAACAACGTCACCCGCAGTATTGAGTTCAACCTCACCAAAACACTCCACTTTCACTTTATTGCCCTGTTTATTTCTTATAGCACTTTTAAAGTAGAAGCCTTGTTTATTAACAATGGCATTATCTAAATAATTTCGTACCTTAACCTGTTCTTCTACCAGGTAAAAGTCTAAGGCCGAAACTACCTTTGGTTGGTAATTAGTGGCGTCTACACCATGAATTTTATAAAGCTCAGTTGACCAATATAAGGTATTATCAATACAATCTAGACGCCAATGCCCTGATTTATTTAAACTTTCCGCTAGCAACAGATAATTATTTCTTTCTTTTAGCTTTTCGACTAATTGATGTTGCGCGGTGATATCTTTAACTGAGCCAAACATTTTATAAGCACGCTCTGCCCTGTATTCGATAATTTTACCAAAAACAGTTACCCACTTCGTAGCACCTTGCTCTGTAGTCATTGACAGCGTTAAATTTATACTGGGTATTTCACCAAGACAATGCGCTTTGGCTTCTTGGTTAAGGCGGGCTAAATCTTCTTCTTTTAACCATTTTTGACCAAAAGAAAGTGGGCCTAAGAATGCTTCTGCAGAATAATCCAACATAGCCATAAATTGTGCGGAATAAAGTAGCGTTCCTTCAATAATATTCCACTCCCAAAAAGCTTCTTCTATGGTGTTTAATATTTTATGGGTGTGTTTTGATAACGCTGCAGATTCTATTTTTTCTGCTAGCTTTTCCCGCTCATTAATCGTTTTATCGTCAGAGCTATCGTTTAACAATGAATCCGAAAGGTAGACGGTATAACCGCCAGCAACTTCACTTGTTTTTATTGTACAATTGAGCATCTCATCTGATTTACTCAATAAGACAACATCTCTAACACCTGATCCACGTTGGAAGTTATGACAAAACTTTAGATGCGAATTAGCAAATTCCTTGGGCAAGAGCATTTCTAGCGGTTGCCCTTTAATTTCTGCTAAACAATAACCAGAAAAACTTTCTGCCCAACGATTACAACCGGTAATAATCCCTTGATGATCTAATTGAATAACCGAAAAAGGAATACTATTGATCGATACCGTTAAATCGTTAGAGGTAGCGTTCAAAATAGTTCATCTTCATCATCAAAATCAACTACTTCCTCTTCTTGTTGTTGATTAAGGACTTCAAGTTCATCAACACTGGCTAAGGCGCCATCAAGTAAATCGGTAACTTCAAGAAAATTTATATCATCTTGTGAGTGTTTTTTTAAAGCACCATGAACCAAGTTGGTCAGATATTGTTCTTGTTCATCTGACATCTCTAGGACATGGAAGCTCATACCTATGTTAGTGACTATCTCATTCATCACTTCCTGTTGATGGTGCTTAGATATGGCAATCATATTTTTGGTAGTAGAAACAGCTTGCTGAATTTTACTTTGTACTTGCACCAGTGAATTTTTATAGGTAATAAAAGCAATACGAGCACCGATGCATTCAATAACAGAGGCGAGTGCATCAATATATATATCAGTATCAATAGCGCCATCTACTAAATTTAAAATAAGGATTGAGCACAATGGGTGGTTAAAAATAGTTCTAGAACTAAAGCGATATAAGCGAGGTTTAACCCTTAACAGTTTCATTACATCGATTTCTACCGGAGAACAAAAGCCATTTTTAGAACTAAAGAAAAGTGATTTTTCATTGATCGGGTAAAAAGCAATACAGCCATCTAAGTTCATTGTATAAAGAAATGAAAACACTTCATCTCTAATTTTTTCTAAAGTAAAACAATGATTAAGTCGAGATGTTAGCTGCATACAGCTGCCATATTTAGCCGCTTGTGCCATTGAAATATTAATAACTCGATCTTTTGAACTAATTTCTGTTTCAAAGCTATGAATTTTATCTTGATAAGAAATAAGTTTTTTTAGCTTTTTATCCAAAGCTAATAAAGAAATAGGTTTTGCAAGGAAATCATCGGCACCACACTCTAAACCTTTAAGTACAGCATCTTCGGTGGCTAGGCCAGAATACAAGACAAAAGAGGTTGCGACGGTATGTTGTTCAACGTTACGTTTTATCCATTGTGACCCTTTGTCTTCGCCAATATTTTCATCAACTAAGGCGATGTCAAAAAGTTGATTGTCGCTGACTAACTTATCCGCATCTTTAATATTAGTCGCGCACGTTACTTCAAAACTTTCGGTTAATGCTTCATGAAGCAGTTCAAGGTAATCTTTGTCATCATCAATAATTAACAAACGGGGTTTAGGCATAATAATTCCTTTTTTTATGAGATTTCAACCTTAGTAAAGGCAGTTGTTAAGCACTTTTTTGAAAAACACTAGAACGATTACGCCCTTGGTCTTTTGCTTGATATAAAGCGATATCAGCTTGTTTTATTAATTCACTTGCATTGGCTACGTGATCGGCAGCGCTTGTTGTTGCAATACCAATACTTACCGTCACATAAGGAAATATTGATGAATATTCGTGTTTTATTTTTTGGCTTAATAGCGCTAAGCTTAATTCTTTTGCTTTAAATCTAGCGCCCTCGACTGGCGTAAAAGGCAACACAACAATAAATTCCTCTCCCCCATAACGAGCTAATGAGTCAGTGGCTCGATTAAGCGTTTCATTAAGCGTATTAGCAACCTGAACTAAACACTTATCGCCTTGTGGGTGACCATAGTTATCGTTATAAGGCTTAAAAAAGTCAATATCTATCATCAATATTGATAATTCCCCTTGTTGTCGCTCATTAATTTGCCAAGCACTAGCGAGGACTTCTTCTAACCCTCTTCGGTTAAGTATCTGCGTTAGCGGGTCAATACTACTGAGTATTTCTAGTTGTTTATTGGCGCGTTCAAGCGCTCCTTTCATTTTGGTAATACGTTCCATCGCTCTTAATTTTGCGCTCAAAATCACTTGTTTTATCGGCTTTGTTAAGTAATCGTCAGCACCCGCATCAATACCTTGAGTTAAATACTCTTCGCTGTCGTTGGAGCTAAGAAAGATAATAGGGAACCATTTGGGGTATTCTTTTCTTATCATTTTTGTTAGCGCAAAACCGTCAACCTCGGGCATTTCTATATCCATAAGCACTAAATCAATGTTTTCTTTCTTTAATGCTGCCATCGCCTGCACATGACCATTAGCAACGACGGCAATATGGCCGCTGTCAATGATCATCGCACTAACAACTTCTCTGATAAACTTATTATCATCCACAACTAAAATGTTCACATTAATGCCTTATTACATGGGCCATAAATTAAAATATTGATGTTTACGATGCCCAAACATATGATGCTTCGACAACATTACCATTATCTTGGAAGTCTAAGCTGTCACACAGCTGCTCAACTAACTCAATACCACGACCGCTAAGCTCGAGTTTATTTGCTGGCTTGTTCACTCGTTGCTCATAGTATTTTTTTATATCAAATCCTTGCCCACTATCTTGTATTTTAATCATAATTCGACCGCCATTTGGAAAGGGGTAATGGCATATTTGTAATTCGATAAAGCCATGCGCTAAATTTTTCAAACGCAATTCTCGTTCTTTATAATATTGAGAGAAACCATCTGCACTGGCTTTTAACTTAGAGCTTAAGCCTAAGACACCATGGTCAAGTGAATTAATAAATAACTCAGTGAGTATGCTGTATAAACTTTGCCAATGCTCTGCATGACCTTCTATATCATTTATTTGATTCATAGCCATAGGAATTGGGTTTATAGAGGCTAAGCGCTTACCACTTAAGGTTAGTTGCCAGTGCCATGCTGGCTCTGTTGCCAAATAGATATCGTCAAGTTGCTTAGCTGAAATATTGGTAATGCCATGACTGGCGACCAGCACGTGCTCCCAACCTCCGCAAGGAATGTCAATCAATGAAATATCATCTTCTTGTGGCATAGCTTGGCAAAAGTCATTAACCGCGTTAAGCACACATTCACTAACCTTATGCGTGATTACGCCATGCTTTGCCGCCTGTTCGAATCGGTCAAAATCAAACATTTCCCCGTGTTCATTTCTCGCCTCGACAATACCATCACTGATTAAGATCATCCGATCGGTTTCTTCAATACCAAATACGGTTAATTTACTATCGGGTAAAAGCTTTGGAAGCACACCTATCGGTGGGTGACTTGACGATATTTGATGTTTTATTTTTCCTTGTTCAGAAAACAAGTAAGCATCGGGTAAGCCCGCATTAAAAACATAAACAGATTTATCATGGCTAGAGATACTGGCAAACCCCGCCGCAAGAAATAAATCTGCAGGCAGTAAATCATAAAGTTGATGATTAATTTGATTAATAATTTCAAATAACAAAAAACCTTTTTTGGTCATTGCTCTAAAGGTTTCCGCTAAGGGAATAGCACCAATAGATGAACGCAGTCCATGGCCAGTAAAATCTCCCAACATAACATTAACGTCACCATTAGGAGATAAAGCCGTTAGTTGTATATCACCACTAAATAACGCGGCGGGTTTTTTAATAATGCCAATGCGGTCAAGCGAGAAGTTTCTTGCCTCAATAACGCCCGACATTAACTGTTCAGCAAGCTCGGCATCTTTTTGTTGTTCTTGTTGTAAAATCTTAACTTGTGCGTATAAATCACTGATTCGTTGGATTGACTTTATTTTAGCTTTAAAAACTTTGGGTGAAAACGGCCTGACCAATATACCGTCACCGCCAGCATCAACACACTCAATAAAGGCTTCATCTGTATCCATACTGGTAATAAAAATCAGTGGGCACAAGCTATTATCTTGCGATAAACTTTTAATTTCTCTTGCTGCTTCATAGCCGTTCATAATGGGCATATTAATGTCCATTAACACTAAGTCAGGCTTATATTTAACATACATTGCCACGCCACGAGCACCATCATTAGCTGTAAAAACACGATAACCTTGCTCTTTTAATAAGACGCTTAAGACTTTGCATTGCATGGCAGAGTCGTCAACAACTAAAGCTAATTTAACATCATTTTTTCCAGCTAACACGGCTATAACCTATAATTCTATGGTGAGTAAACGGTGAAATTGCGCGATTTCTAAAATTTTATTCACTGAATCGCTTGGCTTACTAATCACAACTTTTCCTGAATAGTTTTCAGCATGATCTTTAAGTAATAAAATCATGCCTAAAGCAGAGCTATCCATATAAGTCGCTTTTGATAAACAGATAGTAAACATCGAGTTTTTTTCTTTACAGTTAATATAGGCATCTCGAAAGTGTTGATGCAGTGAGAAATCAAACCGACCTTCAATACTAATTTCTATATTTTTTTTATCTTCTGATACTTGCTTTATAACATTCATAGTCGTTCCTAATAATTTATAATTAAAACAACTCAACAACACCCTCATCCATAGATGACTGAGATACGCTGCGCTGCTCATTTTGATGATGAGATTGTTCGATAAGCGATTGACATTGATGCTGTAATTTTTGTAATGCTTGTGGAGTATTACTATTATTGATTTCAAATTCCATTAAAACTTGATTGAGAGCCGTAATAGTTTCAGTATTATGTTTAAGGGTTGCAAGGGCTTGACACGTTAAGTCTTCAAATTGTAGCGAGCGAATGCCTGTAGCGACTGTTTCAGCAATTTTTGGTGATAATCCAGCAAGCTCTTCAACAATGGCATTGGTTTGTGAAGAAGATTCACCCACATGCTCAACCATAAGACTGACTCGACTTTTAGCCTCAAGTGTTGCGGTCATATCAGCTGAAGCCATAACTTGAATTGAGTTTCTTAGCTTTTCAATGATAATTTGTGCCAATGATATTTCTTCACGAATATTATCATTGAGCTCGGTAGAATTAACTGATAACGCCCTGACTTCATTGGCCACTACAGCAAAACCTCTACCGGCATCTCCGGCTCTCGCTGCTTCTATAGCGGCATTAAGGGCTAATAAATTAGTTTGGCTCGCTAAACTTTCTACTTGTCCCAATAAGCTAAAAATACCGTCGAGCTGTTTACTCATTTCATCGCTAAATGACACGGCGGCTAAACTTTGCTTGCTAGTGGTCATAATCACCTGTAAAAAATCATCTAAAGTCTCACTGGAGTCGTGAACAAAAGACTCTATCGTGGTACCGTTTTCATCAACAGCACCTCGATGATTACCAATAGCAACATTAAGCATGACTTGTTGTTCATCCGTTAAGCTTTTTAAAGACTTGAAACTATCTGCAATCCCAGTCGTAGCCTCTTGAATTAAGATACTGGCCCGGTCAACTTCTGTATCAACGATGGCTATTTGCTGGCTAAGTAAGCTAACAATTTTTGTCAGGGTTATTTTTATTTCTTTTTCATTGTTGTTTACATTAAGCCCATTGCGCCCCTCAACATCACTTGCACTAGATAATGTTAGCAAAGCATGATTATTTTTATATAAGATAATCAAGACAAACGACAGTAATAATGTCAGCGTAATTGATAAGTAACTCAGTTGAAAAAATAAAAGGTCCATCAGTATTACGCCAACAATCACCAGCCCAGTCTTTAATAACAGCATGGCTTTATTTTTCATAAAACACCTCTTTTTTACTCTGTCGAGCCAGTGCAGCATGAGCTAAAATTTCCTTAGGTATATTAACTAATGAGCACTCTTTTACCTGAGCATTTAATGCATGAGCACTGCCTGGCATACCCCAAATTAAACTACTTGCCTTATCTTGGATAATAGTCATAGCGCCAGCATTTTTTAAATTTAATAAACCTTTGGCTCCATCTTGTCCCATGCCGGTTAATAATACCGCTTGAACATTGTTAGCAAGTGGTAGTAAGGAATTAAACAAAATGTCAACGGCAGGCTTGTGGCGGTTAACATCAGGTGAGTCTTCTAAAATACAAAAAAGTGCTCCACCTTTACTTTCTACTTTTAGATGAAGATTACCTGGCGCAATATAAACATTACCCGCTTTAATCTTTTGGCCATGCCTTGCTTCTTGCACATCAACGGCACAAATTTCGTTCATCCGTTGTGCATATCTCGCACTGAATGTTTTTGGAATATGTAAGGTGATAACCACAGCTGGAGAATTACTTGGCAAAGCGGTAATAATCGCTTTAATTGCTTCAGTGCCTCCTGTTGAAGCGCCAATAGCCACTAAATGATTCGAGCTCTGGCAACCTTTAAAGGGTAGTAGACCAGTCGCTAGAGGTTTTGATAACGTGCTGTTAAGTCGAAAATTTTTATTATCAACCATTGCGGCAAATTTTATTTTTCTCAATAAAGTCTCTTGAAAGGTAGACTTATTAGCAATCAAGGCTTCAAAACTAGGTTTTGCAATAAAATCAACAGCTCCTATTTCTAAAGCTTGTAGGGTGATATCAGCCCCTTTAGTCGTTAATGTTGATAGCATCACTACCGGCATAGGATGCAGTCGCATTAAGTTTTTCAAAAAGGTAATACCATCCATCTTTGGCATTTCAATATCTAAAGTCAGTACGTCAGGATTTAGCTTTTTGATTTGCTCTCGAGCGATCATAGGGTCTTTAGCTTCGCCAACTACTTCAATTTCAGGATCATCTTTTAAAACCTCATTAACAACCGCTCGAATAACCGAGGAATCGTCAATAATTAATACTTTAATTGGCTTCATATAACTAACATCCTAAGCTCGATAGTGGCTAATAAATAGCGCTAAGAAAATTCTACTTCACCTTCTACAGGTGTTTGGTCTATACGGTTTTACTATTCAACACTTTCATCGGTTGATTATTATCGCTAAAATAATTCTACATCACCCTCTACAGGTGTTTGGTCTATACGGTTTTAATATTCAACACTTTCATTGGTTAATTGTTATCAATAAAATAATTCTACGTCACAAGCTCAGCATGTGCTTGGTTTATATGGATTTTAATAATCACTAAAATAATTCTACATCACCTTCTACAGGTGTTTGGTCTATACGGTTTCTGTAAGCACTTTCACGGCGCGCAATAGTATCATTATGTAAATTATCAATCGTTTTAACAAAAGCTCGGCCACTTAGCGGTTCAAACAAAATTTTGCGAGGAAAAAAAGAACCTAAATCTGAACCTTCAACGGGTATCCCTTCATCTGCAAGATATTTCATCACAAAGCTAATATTTCTTTCGCCAATATCAGACATATGTTTTAAGACTTTACCGCCACCAAATACCTTAGCGCGTAAATTTACTTTTCGACCACCATTTTTCAATATCATATTAATGAGGTGTTCCATTGCAAAGTTGCCATAACGCGTTGCATCAGATGCCATACCACGTTGTCCCCAATCAACTTCATGGGCTTCTTTATCGGTTAGCGGCAGCATAAAATGATTCATGCCACCTATTCCGCTATGTTCATCCCAAATACAGGCTGAAATACAAGACCCTAACGTGGTCGCTATAGCAACATTTTCTCGAGTCATATAAAACTCACCCGGAAGAATTTTAGCGATAACTTGTTGTCTTTTTGCATCCCAGTAATGATTTATATGGGCAAACTCTGCTAAACATTGTTTTAAGCATTGCTTAACATAAATATTATCTTGTCGATTTAAAACCATGATTATTTGTTCACTTATTATAGAACGGCTAAAATGCTTTTCTAAAAATGGTACGTCCGACACTTTCAAAATGTTGTTGATATTGACCTAAATTTTCACTATGCCCTAAAATAAGCAAACCGCCTGGTGCTAACATTTCATAATACCGGGCAAATAATTCTTGCTGCGTTTTTTTGTCAAAATATATAATCACATTTCGACAAAAAATGATGTCAAATGGCCCTTTCATTGGCCATTCATGTAATAGATTCAATTTTTTAAAGGTAATAAGTGCTTGTAACTGTTTACCTACCTTTACTTTACTTTCGTTAATGCCAATGCCTTTGGTAAAATATTTTTCCTTAAACTTCCTGGGAACATCTTCTATGCGGCGTTCATCATAAGTCCCTTCTTTAGCAACAGCTAACACATTACTGTCAATATCTGTTGCTAATATTTTTACATCCCATTGACTTAATTGGCTTTTCATTGCTTCGAGCACCGTAATAGCAATACTGTAAGGTTCTTCTCCAGTGGAGCTTGCAGACGACCAAATTCTCAGACGTTTATCATGCGATAGGCGATTACCGAGTAATTTAGGTAGTTCATCTTGCGTCATATAATCAAAATGATGTTGCTCACGAAAAAAACTGGTTAAATTCGTGGTAATCGCATTGATAAAGTAATCTTGCTCTTTTTCTGTATCTGCCTTTAATAAGTTGCAATAAGCCGTAAAGGAGGAAAGTTTACGCTCACGAATAATACGAGTAAGACGACGGTACACCATCTCTTTTTTACTGGCATTGAGTACAATACCAGCTGTGTCATAAACAAATTGACAAAGATAATCAAAGTTATCGCCACTTAATTGAAACGCTTTATCACGCTCTGTCATTAATAGTTTGCCCTAGAACTCTTCCCACTCTTGATCAGATTCAGTTTTGGTTCTAGTCACCCTTGCTCTGGGCGCTGGTCTGGTTGGTTGTCTGCTCGCGGCTCTTGTTGGTTGTCTACTTGCAGGTTGTCTACTCGCGGGCTGTCTACTTGCTGGTCTTCTACTTGTTTGTTGTGAGCGACGAACGGGGGTTTGAATCTCTTGTTCATCATCTTCGCCATTATTAAAGAAGGCAACTTGATCAAGGAGTGCTTGTGACTGTTCTTCCATTGACTTACTCGACGCTGCCGCTTCTTCGACTAATGCAGCATTTTGTTGAGTCATTTCGTCCATTTGGCTAACGGCTGCACTGACTTCGCCAATACCGGCCGATTGCTCTTTACCCGCACTGTCAATATCGCTGATCATTTTACTGACTTCTTCAATAGCATTAACCAATTCAGTAAAAGTTTGACCGGTTTCATCAACTAACTTAGTCCCTTGACCTACCGCTTCAACACTGTCGTTTATTAAACCTTTAATCTCTTTAGCAGCACCGGCTGAACGTTGCGCTAAGTTGCGAACTTCTGCAGCAACCACCGCAAAACCACGACCTTGTTCACCCGCTCTTGCCGCTTCAACTGCAGCATTTAAGGCCAACAAGTTGGTTTGAAAGGCAATTTCATCAATAACACTAATAATGTCAGCTATTTTTTTACTCGACTTATTAATATCACTCATCGCCGTGATAGCATTTTTTACTACTGCGCCACCATTAGTTGCTTTGTCCATGACCGAAGCTGACAACTTACTCGCTTCAGATGCATTCTCTGCATTTTGCTGCACAGTACTGGTTAGTTCTTCCATAGCAGAAGCTGTTTCTTCAAGGCTAGAGGCTTGAGATTCTGTTCTGTGGCTAAGTTCATTGTTTCCTTCAGCAAGTTCACGAGCCGAATCAAAAACATTGGTTGACGCGCTGCGAATATCACCAACCATATTACTCAATACATCAATAAATTCATTAATAGAAGTGCCAATAATATTAAATTCACCTACCAACTCTGTTTCAATGTATTGCGTTAAATCACCGTCGGATAAGGTCATTAACGTTTCTTTAATTTGAGCAATAGCTTGCTTTCTTCCGGTGATATCTGCGGCATATTTAACGACTTTCATGGTCTTGCCATTTAAATCTAAAATAGGGTTGTAAGACGCTTGAATCCAAACTTCTTTTCCGCCTTTGCCTATGCGTAAATATTCGCCACTGTCGAATTCACCGCGATTCAGTTTTTGCCAAAATTGTTGATATTCAATAGTCGACTTATGAGCAGGCTCAACAAATAAGCTATGGTGTTGCCCCTGTATTTCACTAAGTGTATAACCTAACGCCGATAAAAAATTGTCATTGGCGGTAATAATAGTACCGTCCATATTAAATTCAATCACCGCTTGAGATTTGCTTATCGCGGCAATTTGTCCAGAATAATCAGCACTTATTAATTTTTGTTTGGTGACATCTGAGGCGAATTTCACCACTTTAAAAGGTTTATCATTTAAGTCTAATATAGGATTGTAAGAAGCTTGTATCCAAACTTCTTTACCACCTTTACCGATGCGTTTATATTCTTTTGAGTCGTATTCACCGCGATTTAAGCTTTCCCAAAAGAGTTTATATTCAACACTCCCTTTGAGCTCTGGCTCAATAAACATGCTGTGATGCTGGCCTTTTACTTCTTCTAGGGTATAGCCGAGCGTTGATAAAAAGTTTTCATTCGCGGTGATAATTGTGCCGTCCATATTAAATTCAATCACAGCTTGCGCTTTACTTATCGCTTCGATCTGACCTAAAAAGTTTGCGTTGGCTAATTTTTGTTCAGTAATGTCCGTTGCAAATTTCATCACTTTATAAGGAACACCCTCTGTATTAAGAATAGGGGTATAAGACGCCTGTATCCAAACTTCTCTGCCGCCTTTAGCAATGCGTTTATAAGTTTTTGATTCAAACTCACCACGATTCAAGCTTTCCCAAAAATTTTGATATTCTTCACTTATTTTAAAACTATGTTCGACAAACATACTGTGATGCTTACCTTGCACTTCTTCTAAGCTATAACCTAAGGTCGATAAGAAGTTTTCATTGGCGGTAATAATAGTACCGTCCATATTAAACTCAATTAGCGCTTGAACTTTATTCAGCGCTTCTATCTGAGCTAACATGTCTGCAAATTGCAATTCTTTAGCCTGCTCAACTGAAATTTCGGTATCTTTACCCATGGTAGTATTCTTCCCTATCGATTGAATGTTATCTTTTATTTTTATAGAATTAAGCACTAACTCAATAACAATGCTTCCTACTAAACGTTTAATTGTCGAGATCCAAGCTCTTTTGAGCGCAATTTTTAACTCTTTATCTAGTATCATTGTTAATGCTAGCAACAAGGCATTTTCAACATCTGCTTGATAATTTTTAACATCATTAATAGTGACTGATGTATTAATTTTTTCTTTAGTCAGTTCAATTGGCTGTAATAAATTTATTTCATGGCTTAATAAACAGATAAAGTCTTTATTAGCCCGGATTTTATCTTGCTTATCATTTTTAATAATGCTGCTAATTCCGGTCGTAATACAAATAATTGTTGATAAAACAAATCGCCAACATTGGGTGAAAGTGTCAGTATTTTTTGCCAACTTTGCTGAACTAAATTGATCTGTTTACCTGTCATTATATTAATGCTCTTATTTATTGAGATTGTCGTTTATTCAATAACTATCAACAATTAACGCTGCTTTCTATGTGTTTTGCTGTGAACTTTTTAGGTGATTGTCTACGTCGTAGAGTTCGTCCTGATCTAATAAACTATGACTATCAAGTAAAATAATAAGCCTGTCGTCAATTGACACTAAGCCCTGTAAAAAACAACGATCTATTTTATTACCAAAAGTAGGAGGGACCCGTATTGATTTTTTGTCAAACTTGTACACTTCTGACACGGCGTCGACCACAATACCGACTACCATGTTTTTTTGACTATTTGGCTTTCGTAAAATAATGGTCACTGTTTGCTCATTATATACGAGCGGTTGTTGACCAAAACGTTGGCGTAAATCTATGATAGGTACAATAATGCCACGTAAGTTAATGACCCCTTTGATATAATTTGGCTTGTTCGGTAACTCAGTAACTGAACTCCACACGCGTATTTCTTGTACGCATAAAATATCAACACCATACTCTTCGCCATTTAACATAAAGGTGAGATATTCTTGCTCTTGTTCCATGGTATCTTCCTTTATTTATATTAACTGATGTTTTTCAATTTCTTGTAAAACGTTAACATTGAGTAAAATGACAACATTTTCGCCAACATTTACTAAACCTTGTAAGTAATTTTGTGGTACATAGCCACCAAATGCTGGGGCAGGTTTTATATCGCTAGCTTCTACATTGAGCACATCTGAGACGGCGTCAACCACAAAACCTATAGTGCGCGTTTTGTCTTCGGTTTCCACAGTTAAAACAATCACTACCGTTGTTTCACAATAAATAGCACTACCGATATTAAATTTCATTCGTAGATCAACTATCGGTACAATAATACCGCGCATATTTATAACCCCTTTAATATAACAAGGTGAATTAGGGATGCGGGTTGGGTTTTCCCAACTACGTATTTCTTCGACACATAAAATATCAACCGCATATTGTTCATCGGCTAATAAAAAAGTGAGGTATTGGTCACCACTGGTTATAAAGTCGATGCCCTCTAAGGAATACTCTCCCTCAACTGGCACCTCTGCTGCTAACATTTGAATATCCATTAAGTGTTCACTCCTGTCGATATTGACTGGGTAATTTGAGATTGAACACTTGACTGGTGGTGTTGATTTATTTGTGCTTTTGTTAACGCCATTTCAATAATACCTGGTACATCAAGAATCATAGCCACAGAACCGTCACCCAAAATAGTGGCTCCTGAGACACCTTGAACTTGTTGATAATTATCATTTA
The DNA here is from genome assembly GCF_014077345.1 of Colwellia sp. BRX8-4. Classification (NCBI taxonomy): domain Bacteria; kingdom Pseudomonadati; phylum Pseudomonadota; class Gammaproteobacteria; order Alteromonadales; family Colwelliaceae; genus Colwellia; species Colwellia sp. BRX8-4. Next base: position 56,121 of record NZ_JACGVS010000015.1, on the reverse strand, counting down.
AGCTCTTAATGACGACTTGCTGCTGGGCAAGTAAATCATCAACCATTAAACCAATTTTTTGTCCGTCTGCTTCAACCACAACCAACAAACAACTTTCGATATGTTCAAATTCACAAGGAATATTAAATAACTGATAAATAGGGATAACCGGTACATTATCTTCCCTGAGTCGATAAAGCAGCATGTCACCTGAAACACGATTAATAAGCTCTTTTTGTGGCTGCAGAGATTCAACAATAGTAATTAAAGGAATGATATAAACTTCCTTACCCACCCGAACTAACTGACCATCAAGTATCGCTAAGGTAAGGGGTAGGTTTACCCGAAAGGTACTCCCCTTGCCTTGTTCAGACTCGACTTGTATTCGTCCACCTAATGATTGAATATTCTTTTTTACCACATCCATACCGACGCCACGACCAGAAATATCACTGACTTCTTTAGCAGTAGAAAATCCAGGTTCAAAAAGTAAATCAAAAACTTGGCTATCAGACAAGGTGGTTTTTTCATCAACGAGGCCTTTTTCAAGTGCCTTATTAAAAACAGCTTGGCGGTCAATGCCGCCACCATCATCACTAATTTCAATACAAATACTGCCACCTTGATGAAAGGCATTAAGCACAATAGAACCCTTTTCAGGCTTACCATTAGCGAGTCTAACTTGTGCAGACTCAATACCATGATCAACGGCATTACGCACTAAATGTACCAGCGGATCGCCAATTTGTTCCATAACAGTTTTATCGAGTTCTGTTTGCTCACCTTTAAGAATAAGCTCAATTTCTTTTCCTGTTTTTTTAGACAGGTCATGTACTAACCTTGGAAAACGATTAAAAACGAAACTAATCGGTAGCATGCGAATTCGCATAACACTTTCTTGTAATTCTTTAGTATTTTGCAGTAACTGCTCCAACCCCGCATTTAGGCGCTCAACTTTTGATAAGTCAAAATCATTGCCTAACTCAGACAGCATAGATTGAGTAATTACTAATTCACCAACCAGGTTAATTAAACTGTCAACTTTATCAACACCGACTCGAATAGAGCCGAGATCATTTTTAGACTTACCTGCCGGCTTATCTGGGGTGTTTTTTGGCGTAGGCTCAGGAAAGCTGTCTTCGATTGGCGTTGTTATATTAGCCGCTTCATCTTGGCTTGACTCGTCAAGGGTATTGGCTTCAATCACCTCTTCAACGTTGACTTCTGGGATGTGATCTTCTTTGGTAATAATTAATTCACATTCATCTTCAACCCATTCAAAGACTTCTTTTATATCCGCTTCACTGACATTTGAGCACAATGTTAACTGCCAACTTAAATAGAGTTCTTCGGCATCAATATCACTTAATGCTGGTAGGTCTTTAGCATCAGCCACTAAAGAAATTTCTCCTAAATCAGCCAAGGCATTAAAGAGGAGTAGAGGATCATTACCGGTTTGCACTAAATGATGCTCTGGTATAAATTTTATCTGCCACCTTGTTATATCATTGTTATTGTCTGTGGTGTCATCAACATTTATAAGTAGTGCTTCAGTATTCCCATTGCCACTTGAGGCTAATGTTTCCTCTAAGCGCGTTGAGTTTTCAGCTATTTTTTCACTATCACACTCTTGTTCATCTCTTATTGCCTCAATTAACAAGCGCATACAGTCAACAGACTCTAATAATAATTCAACGTCATCTTGTTCAATATTACGCCTGCCATCACGCATTTCATCAAGAAGTGTTTCAACCAAGTGGGTGAACTCTGTGACATGATTAAAGCCAAAAGTACCAGCACCTCCTTTAATGGAATGGGCAGCACGAAATATTGAATTAATCGTTTCATCATCACCTTGCTCTAAATTTAGCAAGCTCGACTCCATTAATTCGAGACCTTCAAAACTTTCTTCTAAAAAGCTTGGAATAAACTGTGTGAGATCTACGCTCATAATAGCTACCTAACAACCCGTTTAATGGTTGCTAATAATTTTTCAGGATTAAAAGGTTTAACTAACCATCCGGTAGCACCAGCTGCTTTGCCACGCATTTTCATATCACCAGAACTTTCGGTCGTTAGCATCAAAATAGGAGTAAACTTAAAAGGGGGTAACTTACGTAACTCTTCGCATAAAGTAATACCATCCATAATCGGCATATTTACGTCAGAGATCACTAAGTCAAACGCCCCACCCTGAGCTTTGCTCAAACCTTCTTGTCCGTCTCTTGCTTCAACGGTTTCATAACCGGCACTTTTTAATGTAAAACTAACCATATCGCGAATAGAGTTAGAATCATCAACAACCAAAATTTTGGTCATAGGTATTTCCTTTTTAAGGTAAATATAAACAGCAAAAGCTTAATAATATTTAGAGGATATCTCACTAAAAAATTGATTCTAAGCATTTAGATATTGATTTAAAATGGCTTCATTAAGCCCTAATTGCTTAACGCTTTCTTGAATAACACGGGAGGTAGAATTCCAATTGAGTACTTTATTTTGTGCTGCGATGTAGGTTACCGCCGCTAATAATAATTGCACACCAACGGTATCTATATGGGTAACAGCGCTGTCGTCAAAAGTTATAACATCATTTTTAGCAATTTCATCGAGTAACTGATTTTTACAGTCATCCACTTGAGCAATGGTTAGCAGAGCCGGTAATATGAACATTTAATCCCTTATAAATTCGTATAAAAATAGAATTCTTAGCAATAAAGATAAACCATAAAAAATTAACTGCAAGTTTATTTTAATAGAAACCCGCCATTTTTTAGGTGTTTAGCATAAATTTATTGCTTTTTTTTTAAATAAACATAAATAAAGTGAGCTTTCGTAATGAATATATTGCTTTCCCTGTTTACAATTATTATGGTTAAAAAAAGGATATGTTTTGAGAACAGCTATGCCAGAAGATAATCAAAAAGTGCCCAGCCAAATATTTCGTTGGTTTGAAAAAATGAAAACTAACTACGAGCAGAGTGTTCAAGGTGTATTAGAGCGATTCGAAAAATATAGTCATAGCCAACAATTAAGAATTGATCTCGCTAATCAATCAAACATTGATAACTTAAAGCAGTCTCATCAAAAACATCTTGACCAACAAAATGCTCATATCAAACAATTAACTGAAGATGCAAGCTATTACAAAAAACAAATCAGTAAACAACAACAAACCATAGAGCAACTTAATAGTCGCTATGATGCAGTGATGAGTTGTTTGTTAACTGAAAAAAGAAAAGACATAGACATTAAAGATATTTTTTCAGACGACGAAGATGAAAACAGCGAGCTTATTGAAGACTTATACTTAGAAACTCACCATAACAAAGCTGTTGATGACCCCTTTAAACAGCAACGGCAAAATGAGTTAAATAATGAGCCCGACATAACGACTTCGCCCTTAAGCGAAAGTGATAACGACTTGTTTGATAAAGCTCTCATAAAAAGACAGTCTGGCGATGTTGAACAAGCGTTTCAATTGTTTGAACAAGCGGCAAAGCTTGGTCATGCAAAAGCGATGGGCGCGATGGGCCGTGCTTTTTTCTTAGCTGAAGGCACAGAAGAAGATCATGGCCTTGGACTTGCCTGGCTTATTCATGCGGCAAATCAAGATCTACCGCAAGCGGTTGCTCGGGTAAAGTTTTTTCAAGACAATAACCCTGAGCTTTACTTACAGGCACTTAATCTATCAGCAGACCCAATATTCCTTAAATATTAATAGCGCGATAACTTGGCTTTTATAACATGTAAAAATAGCCACTTTAGCAATGTATATTGTATAAAATAAACAATTCATGTCATAATAACGAAATAATATACATTACTTTTGGGACGCTAATGACACAAAAAATGACTATAGGTGTAGGAGGCTCTGATGCACAAACAGAGCTAGCCAAACTTAACAATATGACCGGCGATGTTGAGCCTATTTCTTCAAACGAGTTTCAGTTACGTATCGCTAAAGCTCAGCAATTAATGAAAGATAATAATATTGAGGCAACTTACTTAGATGCTGGCACTAACCTCTATTATTTTACGGGCACAAAATGGTATGCCAGTGAACGTATGGTTGGGGCAATAATCCCACAGCAAGGCGAAATTCAATACATTACCCCCTTCTTTGAGGTCAATACCTTACGTCAGTATATGACCATTAAAGGTAAAGTTAATGGTTGGCAAGAACATGAAAATCCTTATCAATTATTTATTGAAACCTTAAAAAATATGGGGATTGACTCAGGCAATATTGCGCTTGACGAGTCAACCGCATTCTTCATTGCTGATGGTATTAAACAATGTGCCGACAGTAGCCCAAACAATTACCAACTGATCAATGCAAAAGCAATTACGGCTGGTTGTCGTAGTGAAAAATCGTTAGCTGAAATAGCGTTGCTACAACAGGCTAAAAATATGACGATGGCAGTACATCAAGCCGTCGCTAAAATATTATATCAGGGGATCAGTACGCAAGAAGTTACTGACTTTATCAATCAAGCCCACATAAAGGTTGGCGCCGCTGCAGGATCTTACTTTTGTATTGTGCTCTTTGGTGAAGATTCATCTTTTCCACACGGGGTAAAAAACCCAAAAACTTTAGACATTAACGATATAGTGCTTATTGATACCGGTTGTCAGTTAGAAGGATACAATTCAGATATCACCAGAACCTATGTTTTTGGTGAAGCTAACCCACGTCAGCGTCAAATGTGGTTGATTGAAAAAAATGCCCAAGCAAGTGCATTTAACGCAGCAATACTTGGCGTACCTTGTGGTGATGTTGATATTGCCGCTCGCGATTATTTAGCCAGCCAAGCAATGGGACCTGATTATCAAACACCGGGTTGTCCCCACAGAACCGGCCACGGCATAGGTTTAGATATTCATGAATGGCCTTATCTAGTTCGCAGTGATAAAACCCCCTTGTCGGTAGGTATGTGTTTCTCTAATGAACCGATGTTAGTGGTGCCAGACGAATTTGGTGTTCGCCTAGAAGATCATTTTTATATGAGTGAGCATGGAGCAAAATGGTTTACTGAACCATCATATTCTATCGATGACCCGTTCGGATTAATGAAGGGTTAGTTAATTTTAATTAAAAAAGTTAATCCTTTCAGTTAATAATTTGTAACGTTTTCGCTTGTATTTCACGTTATTAGTTCACATTAGCCAAATAATTGTTTGGCTAATGCTTAAGCATTGAGTAGAATTAACTCACTTATAAACGAAGGTTGGTTGGAGATTTAATACTATGCACGCTCTGTTTGAATATCTCCCCCTCGTTGTTTTTTTTATTGTTTATAAATTTGTTGATATATATTGGGCAACTGGCGCTTTAATTATCCTTGGCGCCGCGCAAATAATTTACTATCTTTACAAAAAAGAACCCATCCCTAAACGTACCTTAATATTTTTTGTCCTTATTGCGGTGTTTGGTGGGCTAACAATATTTTTACATGACGATACTTTTCTCAAATGGAAAGTCACCATCATCAATTTATTGTTTGCAATCGCACTTATGGTCAGTGATAAGATTTTTAATAAAAACATCATCAAAGACTTCCTCGATGAGTCATTAACTTTACCTGAGAATATTTGGCGTAAATTAAACTTAGCTTGGGCGCTCTTTTTCACATTTTGCGCGATATTAAATTTATACGTCGCTTTTAATTTTGACCAAGACACTTGGGTCAACTTTAAAGTATTCGGTTTAACCGGCTTAATGTTTGTTTTTTCAATCGCCTCAATTTTATTATTATCAAAACATTTACCCGATGATGATGAAGAAAGTGACAGACCAATTGAAGAAAAAAAGTAATCACTTAACCTATATATAATCCTCAAACTTTATGGAAACGACATGTTTTATCTTATTTATTCAGAAGACGTAGAAAATAGTTTAGCTTTAAGAATGTCAGTACGTGAGCAACATTTAGCACGTTTACGAGAATTACAAGACCAAGGGCGATTATTAATGGCAGGTCCTTGTCCCGCAATCGATAATGAAAACCCTGGTGATGCAGGCTTTACAGGTTCGCTTATCGTTGCTGAATTTGATAGTTTAACGCAAGCCCAAGTATGGGCAGATAAAGACCCTTATATTGGCGCGGGTGTTTATAAAAAAGTGACCGTAAAACCTTATAAAAAAGTACTACCCGCATAAAGTTGAGCTATTATTACTTTACCTATGATCCGATGATTAACTATAAACTTATAAATATAATGAAAAGTATCATGAGCAAAACTTCTTTCTATTGTTTAACCTTAGCCCTTTGTTTTTTATCCAATGTTAGCTACGCAAAAAAGTCTATTGATGAATGTGAGCTGACCCAAAAAACAACCTCAGGCTTATCAGGCTGTCTAGACATAGTTAAACAAGCGGTAGATAGAGAGTTACAAACATGGATAAACAATCAAGTGTTCATCCTTGAAGAGTTTGCCTCTGTAACCGGAAGAAAAGCGGCATTAAACATGTTTAAACGCTCACAACGTAATTTTATTACCTTTAGAGAAAATGACTGTCGATGGCAGTACCTTGCTATTTCACCGGGAACGGGTGCGGCTTCTGCCTACAAGAAGTGTTATATTTTAGTGAGTCAAAGCCGTATTAAAGAATTAGAATCAATTAACCCCTAGTACTACTATTTCAGCCCAGTACACTGTTATATAAACAGTTGCTTGGCTGAAATATAACCCGCCTTACCACCAGCGGTAATCGTCTGAACATTGATGATTTTATGCTCGCCAAAACTTGCTTTTAGTTACTGACTTTCAAACAATTCACTTCAATGCTCATCATCATTTATTCCATATATAACCTGTCAACGCACCGACGAACACGATTAGCTGCTAAAGATTTTTGTCATTAATAATCGATAAATTAACATATAAATCCCCGCTGCGATAACACTGAGCGACAATGCTATTGCAGCAAATAAGTCGGGTGCTTTCATTAGGCTACTCATTAATGACTCTTGATAATAAAAAAACCATTGATGATTATCAGGAAAGACCACCGTATGCAGATAGTAAAAGACATCGGTAAAACCAAACAGTGAAAACACAGCTATAAATAAAAAAGTGGGAATAATTACCGCCATATAGCGCTCTTTTTTAGCTGGCTTTGGCTGTTTGAAACGAGATACACCAGCAATCGTAATCAGTAGTAATAAGACATTAATCACTGATATTGTACGTAATTGGTTAATTAAAACACTGACATCTTGTAAATGTACGACCTCAGGTTTGGTCAGTAAAGCGCGACGCTGGTTATCGTTATTGAGATAACTTAACCTTGCCAGACCCTCGCCGTTATTATGAATTTCATCAACTATTTCGTTAAAGCTTTGTAAATGTTGCTCACGACTTGTCTGGGCAAAGTCCTGTTTACCTTGTGTATTCTGTGGTGCATAAGTTTTTATCGTTTGTTCAATATTTAATGGTGAGTACCAAAACTTATAAAAAAAATTAACACTTTTATTGACTTGCCAACTTAGCCCCAGCGAAAAAAGCAATAAGAAACAACAACAACATAGCCATAAGAAGGTCGCTGAGTGGCGTCTATTTAGTGGTAAAATGCGGTTCATTAAAATTCAAACTCAATAGCCGCGCGCAAAATATGATCTTTGCTTTCGCCATTCAGTCCAGTGATAAAGGCGAGTTCCCATTTCAACTGCTTTTGTCGGTCAAAGCGTTGAATTCCCATGAAAGCTGGACCAATACCGACATAATCTTCACCTGAATATAACTCAATTGCGGGTTGAAATTGCGGTAGCCAGCGATAACGATACTGAGCGCGAAACTCCATTTCTATTTCATTTTTAATGTCATTTCCCCACTCGTAAATCAAAAATGCATTAATACTTAAACTGGTCCGCCCTATTTCTTTCTCAAACAGCAAGCCTGAAGTCACTTCCCAACTGTCTTTATTATGTTCTTTTTCAAATTCAAAAAGCATGCCCCAATCCGCCCAATACTGACCTTGCTCCGTTAGCATCCAACGGGTTTCTATTTCGTAAGCAGATAAACCAAAATTTCCATCAATATCGCGTTCGCCAACGATATAAAACTCTACCATCAGGTTGTCAAGTACAGACTGCCCGTAGGCAAAGCGCTGCGCTAAGTCATTGGTCTTTTCCGTTTGGTGAGACAGTAACCGCCATTCAACTTCTTTTTCATTGGGTAACACGTACGGATGATACACTTTATCCACCACTACCCCATCAGCAAAAGCAATAACGCTGTAAAGGTTGTACAAGAGTAACGTTAAAACATAAAATATTTTTTTCATGATACAACCTGCTTAAAGCGAGGGATCCGCCAAAGTTTTTGGGGAAACTGACACCAATAAAGTGCGATAAATAAAGCGCAAAGATAAAGTCCAATTTGTAATAGGGTTGGGCTTGCATCGTAACCAAATAAAGCTTTCAAAAAATGTCCTAATTCAGACTTTTCTCTAACAATAAAATTAACATCAAAAATCATACGACTACTGGGTAAAAAATCAATTTGTAGTAATAAATCGCTGGTTTTATTAAATAAACCACAAGCAAAGAAAACAAAAATAATTTCGGTGCTTCGACCATACAAACGCTCATTGAGAAACAAGCAAAAAAAGTACAATAGTATACTGATACTAATACAAATTCCTGTTCCTAAAACAACGCCAATAAAAAGTGAATTAACCATATCGGTTTGCGACCAATATCCAATAAAGTAAATGAGGAAGTTAGTACCCTGTAGCATAATAACTAACGCGAGTATTGCGCCAGCATACCAAGATAGCTGACTGTTATTGGCGGTACTAACGCTGATATGGGAGCGATGAATAAAATGTAAAATTAGAATATATACAAGAACATGTATACTCGCATAGAACCATTCAAGCCCGGTATCATCAAACATTTGGCTGATCACATCGATATAAATCCAAAGTAGTAACATAAACAAAATACCCAATAGCGCACCACTTATAAGGGTAAGACCACAGAGTTGAAACTTATTTTTAATCGATAACAACAAGGCTAACACCATAAAAATAACTAAACTGTTACTCAAAAACAAAAGCACGGTATTAATTAACATTAAGCACCTCCTGTTATGTTTTGAACAGTAGCTTTACTTGCTTTTTTACGCTCAGGCAACGGGGTAACGATAATGGTCCCTTTGGCACTATTAGGATTAAACTCACCAAAAAAGTTATATTTTCCCTCGGGTAATGGACCAATAAAAATCACCGCTCTTTTATGGGGGAAAATAACCTTTTCTCGATTTAAGTCAAAACTGTCAAACTCTTCAGGGGTTGTATCTCGATTATAAATAACAAGTTTAACTTTTTTGTTTGGTGGAATTTTTATAACCGCAGGAAAAAACAAATGATCTTTCAATTCTACGACATACTCAGCTCGTTCAGCCCAGACACTTGGGCTAAAGATTAAAGAGATAAAGAGGCTAATAATGCTGGTTTTTTTTATAAAAATAGCAGGTGCTTTCACTTATTGTCCTCCCATTCTTGTTCAAACTGATGTAAATGTAAGTCAATCGCTTGAGTCTTTTGTGGAAACCTTACTGACACGCTAAGGCCACCTAATTTCGTCGATTTTGCTAAAATAATACTCGCATGATGTAATTTAACAATATGCTGAACAATCGCTAAACCTAAGCCACATCCTACCACAGTAGAGTGATGGCTATCTCCACCCACACGATAAAAACGATCGAAAACTCGCTGGTATTCGCTGGAGTCAATACCGGGGCCAGAATCTTCAACAATCAGGGTGAAACTGTCTTCATCAATCAACGTTTTTACCAAAATATGCCCGCCTTTAGGAGTATATTTACAGGCATTACCAATTAAATTTTTCACTAAGGTCAATAAAGCAAATTCATTAGCATAAATAATTGTGGCTTCACTTTCTAACGAAATATCATGCTGATGCTGCAATATTTCAGGGTATAAGTCGCTGATCACTTGTTGCAACAATCCTTGTAATTCAAGCTTAGTGACTGCCATGGTGAGTTGATCAGGATTAGTACGATTTAACGTTAATATTTGATCGACAACATGAGCCATTCGGTCAACACTTTGACCTAATTGCATTAACGAAGCCTGCCCGGTGCTGTCAAGGTTTTCACTTTGGGTTATTTGTAAATTGTGAACATTAATTTTGAGCACACTTAACGGCGTTCTTAATTCATGAGCGGCGTCAGAAGCAAAATAACGTTCCCTTGAAAAAGCTGCCGACAAGCGTTCAAATAACAGATTTAGTGTCTGAATAACCGGTTGTAGTTCTTTTGTTGATGTCTCACTAGAAAGCTTTGATAAGTCATTAATTTTCTTTTCTGACAATTCTCGGCGCAAAACAGTTAACGGTTTTAAGCCTTGACGAATCGCCATAAAAATAAACAAGGCAATCAAAGGGATAACTAAAATAATAGGAGTCACAGCAGATAATATAACTTGTTCAGCCAGTGAAAATCTTTGTTCAAGCGGTTGGGCAACCAGCACTCTTAATTGACTTCTTTGCGCCTGTTCGTTTGTTGATGTTTCTATATATACTCGCCAACGCTGTCCAATAAAATTAAGGTCCGTAAACCCTGCAGGTAACTCAGTAATTGACTGTTCAGGAGCATTATCTGTGCGTAGTAATAAAGTATTATTGCTAAAGACTTGATAAGCAATATGGTTAGAAGGGACCACTGTTGCTGCACTTAATCGATTTTCGGCACCCTTGTCAGAAAGAGTCGCAGAGGTCGCTAACAAGGTTTTACCGACAATAACTAATTGCTCATCAAATAAGCTAGTTGCTTGTTCCATACTGGCTTTATAGCCCTGTATGGCAGCAAAAAATGTCATCAAAGTGATGATGGATAGTAAAATAAGGACTAAGTAGCGACGAATCGACATTAGGTTTTATTAACCGTATAACCAACGCCTCTGACTGTTTTTATAAATTGTTCTGGCAATTTTTTTCTTAAGTTGTGTATATGTACCTCAACAGCATTACTGGCCACTTCTTCTCCCCATTCATATAAACGCGATTCAATTTGTTCCCGAGATTGGATTCGACCGGCATTTTCCATCAATGCTTTTAATACCATGTACTCTTTTTTTGACGTTTTTAATTCTTCATCTTTAATAAAGATTTTATGAGCTGCGGTATCAATTGCCACGTCTGAGCAAATAATCAATGCCGACTTTGCCGTGCCTAAACGCCGTTCAATCACGCGAAGGCGTGCTAACAATTCGCTAATTTCAAAAGGCTTTACCAGGTAATCATCTGCACCAAAATCTAAGCCTTTAACTTTATCTTCAAGCGCATCTCTTGCGGTTAAAATAATAACAGGAATACCAAGCTTACGATCACGAGTACGCTTTAGCACTTCCAATCCGTCAATATCAGGCAAACCCAGATCAAGAATAACTAAGTCTTGATCTGACACAGACAATGCTGAAATTGCCGTTTTACCATTATCAACATGGTTAACAACAAAGCCTTCATGACGAAGTGACTGCTGTAATCCCAAAGCCAAGGGTATATCGTCTTCAACTAACAATATGCGCATATTTTTCCTATAACAATTTAAAATGACTATTAACGGTTTTTATATTATCTAGCCTTTTCCAAGGCCGGTTATTAATACTTGACGGTCGAAAACTATCAACAGTGAAGATAAGACTTAACAATGCCATAGGTATGATCGACTCAAGGTGTTTTATCTCAAAGTTATTGTCGGTTATTACAGAAATATTCGCCATAAATAAATGAACGTTAGTAGCGGTTATTCATCAAATGACCTGTTTATTCATAGCGGGGTATTTACCTTAAATATTTAGTGAATGAAAATAACAAACTTTTATTAAGGAAAGCTTAAGAGCTAACAATTGTTTGTCGCTAAGATCCCCTAGCATAGCATTGGGCCAACAAATACTAGCGGTATCTTCAATACTGTTGGTGCTATTTCCCTCATTTACTGGCGTTCATTACATTAGATCCTTCAGTAGGATCAATTAATATTAATCATAAAAAGTGCTTGAATAAACACCAAAAACGATATACTGTACATACGTACAGTATATCGAGGTTTTAAAAATGAATTCAATAAATCACATTAATACCAACAACTTAGCGTTAAAAACTACAAATATGGCTATCAAAAAACACAAATGGTGTGATGTTAGAAGTATTGCTAATGCCATAGAACTATCTCAGCAGTATACTGAAATCTTCAAAAATCATGATTTAGATAACAAATGGATCCTGATGATAAACCCTGAAGAGAAGCCGCTTCAGCAATTGTCTGTTCAAGGAAAAATAGACCCTAAAAGAATCTTAAAAGTTAATCTTCATCAACGTAATATCTCACTAAATACCATTAAAGATGCTTTAGAAAAAGGTCACTGTTCGGCTGTTATTTTGTGTAATGCCACCTTAGATAAATCACAATTAAGCCAACTCACTCAATTCGCAGAAAAAGGACAAACTCAATGCATTATTTTAACCAAGCAAACTCAAAAACGTTTAAACCAGCAACGACTAAAAAATTACGTCACTCTTTCGGATTCTTCTTTATTGTTACATTAATTGAGTTTGAAGCGATTTTGCCGTTATTAAAACAGAAAATAAAATTTTGCTCTGCTAAAATAGATCAACTACTTTTCTAAAATAATGTCGACTTTATGCAATGTCCATGTGGTTCAAATATTAGTTTTCAGCAATGCTGCTGCTTATTAATAAATCAAGAGACCTGTGCACAATCACCAGAGCAATTGATGCGTTCTCGCTATAGCGCCTATGCAACAGAGGCTGCTGATTATATTTATCAGACTTATGCTCAAGCTAGCAGAGCTTTACAATCAATCGCTGATATATCAGCATGGGCCAAAGAAACCAAATGGTTAAAACTAACCATTAATGCTGCCAGTGATTATACCGAGCTTAATGATCAAAATGCTGTAAACGCTGACAATAAAGAGCAACGCTTACCGACGGTTTGCTTTTCGGCTTATTACCAACATCAAGGTGAGTATTTTCTGATGAAGGAAACATCACGCTTTGTTGTTGAAAAGGGGCAATGGAGATATTTAGATGGTGAAGTCAGTAACAATGAAGCGCTGATAGCACCAAAAAGAAACCAAGCTTGCTTTTGCGATAGTAATAAAAAATTTAAACAATGCTGTGGCCGGTAAATTCGACAATTAACAATCAAGTTCTTCCCAAAAGAAACCAGCGATGCTTTTGTCATAGTAATAAAAAATTTAGGCCATGCTGTGTTTGGTAAACTCAACAATCAACAATCAAGTCTCCTGCAAAAGAAACCAGCGATGCTTTTGTCATAGCAATAAAAATTTAGACAATGCTGTAGCAAGTAAACTCAACAATTAACAATCAAGTTTAAACATTGCTCAGGCCAGTAAACTGAAAAAGTTAATCACAAATAACGTCAACACAAACGCACGATTTTATTACTATGCTAATGCAATAACCTTATGCTATAGCATCAAGTAACGGCGCTTTAACGATAGTGTTATGCACGGCGTTAAGCCAACCTTTAGTATCGAATGATAATCTTGAACTGTCGGTGTCTTGCGGCGTATTATTCTTTGTATGATTAAATTTTTTCTGGCAGTACAGCGAGGTATTATTTAATACTTCTTGTCTGATATGCTTTTTATCATCTCGAAAAGCAAGCGGTTTAGGCAACAAAGCATTTGATAAACGTAATTCTGCTAAGTTATTCTGCTGAATAAGTTCTGCTTGATCAAATATTGCTGTGTTGTGATTTTCATTCAGAGATAAAGGTGCTTTATCAGGAAGGTCAAACTCTTTACGTAAGCTTGCATCATTAATCGTTTTAGTGCCAACGACAGTTTTTGGCAAAGAAAATTGACTATGGCTAGGTACGTCATCACTTAACATTGCCAATAATAGTGAAAAGTCAGCTCGTCGAGCGCTGTGCACACTTACATTAAGTTGTTCACCTAATTGTAATTCGTGTACCAGAATTTGACTGTCAACTGACTCTGTAAGCAATGTACTTCAACTTTATTATTTTATCTAAAGCTTATATCGGCAATCCTTTAATTTAGTTGAGTTTAATTTCTATTTATTTACACATTTACCTGTCTATTAAAAAGTTGATGTTAATAAGTACCTAATTCACTTCACTAGCAATTAATAATAACCTTCTCTGATAACTTCTGGTAGCATGTGGAAAAAATCAATATCGAGTCTTTTATGAAAATCATTAGCTTTAACATTAACGGCCTTCGTGCGCGTTTACACCAACTTCAAGCCATCATTGATAAGCACCAGCCTGATATTATTGGCTTACAAGAAATCAAAGTTCATAATGATGCTTTTCCCGTTGAAGCTGTTGAAGCTATGGGTTATCACGTTTATTTTCATGGTCAAAAAGCACATTATGGTGTGGCTATGTTATGTAAAAAAGCAGCCAATATTGTTAAAATGGGCTTTGCTAGCGATACTGAAGAGTCTCAAAAACGTATGGTGATGATTGAGACCACCAATGAACAAGGTGAAAAAGTAACGGTATTAAACGGTTATTTCCCGCAAGGCGATAACATCGCTCATGAAACAAAATATCCCTATAAGCGTCAATTTTATAAAGACTTGATGACCTATTTAAATGATAACCATACCCCAGATGAGCACGTAGTCATTATCGGCGATATTAATATTTCACCTGCTGATTTAGATATTGGTATTGGTGAGCCTAACCAAAAGCGTTGGTTAAAGACTGGCAAGTGTAGTTTTCAACCAGAAGAAAGAGAATGGCTTGCAACTTTAATGGCTTGGGGATTTAAAGATACGTTTAGAGAATTGCATCCAACAAAAGCGGAACGTTATTCTTGGTTTGACTATCGTTCTAAAGGTTTTGTTGATAATCGTGGTTTACGCATCGATGTGGTTTTGGCAACGCACAAGATGGCGGCAACGTGTATCGAAGCCGATATTGATTACGAACTACGTGCTATTGAAAAACCTTCAGATCACGCGCCGATTTGGTCTACTTTTAAGTAGCTGTTGAGTAAATACTATGTTCCTTGCTCAATACGTTTGCCCCATTTGTAAAAAATCATTAGTGTTAGCTAACCAAAGCTATCGTTGTCAGAACAACCATAGCTTTGATGAAGCAAAAGAAGGTTATGTAAACTTATTGCCCGTTCAACATAAACATTCAAAAGACCCTGGTGATAACAAAGCCATGGTTAACGCACGTCGTCAGTTTCTAGATAAAGGCTTTTATCAACCGCTCGCTGATGAATTACAATCTCTATATCAACAATACGGTGATTTAACAAAGCCGGTATTTGATGCTGGCTGTGGTGAAGGTTTTTATACTCAACAGTATGTAAGGCCTACCAACCGTGTTTATGGTATTGACATTGCAAAAAATGCGGTTAAAAATGCCGCTAAAAAATATAAAGATTGTCAATTTAGTGTTGCCACCTTGTCGCAGTTACCTTTTAGTGAAAACTACTTTTCTTGGATCAACTCTATTTACGCACCAATTCTTGAAGAAGAATTCACTCGGGTATTAGCTAATAATGGCTATTTAGTCACAGTAACGCCGGCAAAAAATCATTTAATTGAACTAAAAGCATTAATATACCGAACAGCGCAACAACATGATATGACTAAAAGTCCTATTGAAAATTTAACATTGATTGCACAAAAAGAAGTGAACTATGAGATGAAATTTGCTGAAGGTGAAGATATTATTAACTTATTAGCAATGACCCCTTTTGCCTTTAAAACAACTGAAACCTTACTTAACGATTTAAGAACAAGAAATAGTTTCACTTGCCAAGCTGATTTTTTGATACGTATTTATAAAAACACGGTCAATTAACGTTTAACTCAATTGTTAAGCGGTTAGAGTTTAGAATTTTGTGACTGATGACTGATGTTAAGTAGTTTTGCTAAATCAATAAAACGTGGCTTGTGCAGTGATAACTTTATCGAACCACCCGCTTCGTTGACTCTAGCAACACTTTCTTTGTACCAAGAGGCGAGTGCCAGCGGCAAAAACTTATCGGCTTTAACGCCAAGCATTAACAATGCCTGTAGCGGAATACTTAAAATAAATAAGCTATAAACTAACGCTTGTGGTAATAATGTTATCGATCCTAGGTAAAGTTGCATAATAAAAGAAAACAACGCAATACCCGGTAAATAGCGAAAAGCCAAACGGCAAATTTGAACAGCTTGATACTCGGCAAAATAATTGCCTAACTCTGCTCGCTGCGGCCAAAGTCGCATATATTCTCGACCTAGCTTAATTAGTTCTACTAAACTCATATTCATAAACGACACACTATAACAACGGTTATTTAAAAGATAGCACAAAGTTGTAACTAGTTTTAATGAAGTCTCCCTAAAGTTAACTTCCTTAGTTCATATCAATATTTTAACGCTATATTTGGTCTATAATCATTCCAAATAACGTATTGTAATAAAACAATTAACCACCTAATAAATGAGCATTAAATAAAGCCATGAAAAAAAATCTAATTTTAGTGTTAAATTGCGGTAGTTCATCCTTAAAATTTTCTTTAATTAAACCAGAAAACGGCGAAACATTACTATCAGGACTCGCTGAGCGCTTATTGTCCGAACAAGCAAGCATCAAGATTAACGTTAAGGGACAAAAAAAGCACACGGCTATACCTCATCCATTTGATCATCGAACAGCGATAATGGCTTTAGTTGACAGCTTAGTTTCACAACAATTAAATTTACAAATATGTGCCATAGGCCACCGCGTTGTCCATGGTGGTGAACACTATTGTATGCCAACGTTAATTACTGATGAAGTAAAAAACACCATCAGTAACTTGTCTCAGCTTGCCCCATTACACAACCCAGCAAATTTGATGGGTATTAACGCCGCGGAAACGGTTTTTACTGATGTGCCGCAAGTTGCCGTTTTTGACACAGCTTTTCACCAAACGATGCCAGAAAAAGCTTACATTTATGGTATCCCCTACGCTCTCTATCAAGAGCATGGTATTCGACGCTATGGTTTTCATGGTACAAGCCATTATTTTGTTGCACAACAAGCGGCTAAAACACTCGATAAATCCATTAATGAAAGTAATTTTATCAGTGCTCACTTAGGCAATGGTTGCAGTGTTACTGCGATTAAAAATGGTAAGAGTGTCGATACTAGCTTAGGTTTAACACCGCTCGAAGGAGTGATGATGGGCACACGCAGCGGCGATGTTGATGCGGGTATTATTTTTCACCTAATCAATCAACTCGGCTATACCACAGCGCAAGTGAGCCATTTGTTACATAAAGAAAGCGGCCTATTAGGGGTTTCGGGGTTAAGCAACGATTGTCGTGAAATAGAAGAAGCTTGGTTAAAGGATAAAAATCCACGAGCAAAGTTAGCATTAGATATATTTTGCTACCGTGTTGCAAAGTCCGTTGCTTCTTTTACTGCCAGCTTAACATCAATCGATGCCTTAATATTTACCGGCGGTATTGGCGAAAATTCGACGCTAATTAGAGCCAATATTATTGATCAATTGAGCCTACTTAATTTCTTTGTTGCAACTGATAAGAATAATGCCTGCTGCTTTGGCAAGGCAGGTAATATCGGTACAAAAAACTCTCGTCCTATTTTAGTCATTCCAACAAATGAAGAGTGGGTTATTGCCGAGCAAACCTCACAACTTTTATTTAATAACAGCTCAACTAAGGAATAAAGTCATGTCACATAGAATCATGTTGATCCCAGTAGGTTTTGGCGTTGGACTTAGCAGTGTTGTGCAAGGCTTACTTCATGCGTGTCAGCAAAAAGGTATAAATGTCGGCCATTTTAAACCAATAAGTCAACCCGCTCGTCGTTTATTAGCTCACAAAAATAATACGGTTCAAAGTAAGCTCAATACTCCAAATTTAGGGACTTCGGTATCATTAGCTTATGTTGAACAACAAATGGGCGATGGCAAGCATGATATTGTTTTAGAAAAGATTGTTGGAGATTTCAATCAATTTGAAAAACAACATGATGTGGTGATTATTGAAGGACTGATACCAACGACACGCCAACCTTACGCGGGCAGAATCAACCGAGATGTTGCTCAAGCCCTATCAGCAGATATAGTCTTGGTGGCAGCGCCCGATAACGATAGCGCTGAAGAGTTTGAGGACCGTTTAGAAGTTAGTGCGGAAACTTTTGGCGGAATAAAAAACAAACGCCTTATTGGTTGTATTATTAATAAGATTAATAGTCCCGACAAAGATGAGTATGGATTACTGCCTCGTGAAAGTGATTTTAATAGTGAGTTCGATCTTGCTACGCTAATTAATTTATCGATATTTAAAAATCGTCATTTTGACTTGTTAGGTACTGTCTTATGGGAAATGGACTTAATCGCGCCACGGGTCATGGATATTTGCAATTATCTCAATGCTGAAGTGTTAAATGCAGGTGATATGTCGCATCGCCGTATCCGCAGTATTAGTTTTTGTGCACGCAGCGTTGGCAATTTAATGAGCCATTTACAACCAAGTCGATTAATTGTTACTCCTGGAGACAGAACCGACATTATTATCGCCACCTGTTTATCGGCTTTAAATGGTACAAAAGTGGGCGCATTATTATTGACTAACGGCTATAAACCCAACGAACAAGTGATGACACTTTGTCAACAAGCTTTAGACGCTGGCCTACCGGTGCTTTCTGTGCCTTGGGATACTTGGCAAACGTCTCGTCATTTAATGAACTACAACCCAGAAACCCCTGCAGATGATATTCAACGTCATGAAAAAGTAAGAGAATATATCGCTGATAACTTGTCTGCGAATTGGTTACAGCAACTGTCTGAAAATGTAGCACAAAGTAGCCAAATGTCTCCACCAGCATTTAGGCATAAGCTCACAGAACTTGCTCGTAGTGCAAATAAACTCATTGTTTTGCCAGAAGGCACAGATATCAGAACCATTAAGGCTGCTGCAATATGTGTTGAACGTGGCATTGCTCGTTGTCAGTTACTGGGCGATAAAGAAAGTATTTTATTGATTGCAGAGCAACAAGGTATTCAATTACCAGAAGGACTATTAATTACCGACCCCAACTTAATTCGAGACCACTACATTGCTCCTTTAGTTGAGTTGAGAAAACATAAAGGATTAACCGAAGTGGTCGCAAAACAAGAACTACAAGACAACGTGGTCTTAGCAACAATGATGTTGCAACTCGGTGAAGTGGACGGTTTAGTCTCTGGAGCTATTAATACCACTGCAAATACGATTCGCCCTGCCCTGCAATTAATTAAAACGGCTGAAGGAAGTTCATTAGTTTCATCTGTTTTCTTTATGTTATTACCTGAGCAAGTTCTAGTATATGGTGATTGTGCAATAAACCCTGAGCCAACTGCGGAACAACTCTCTGAGATAGCGATACAATCTGCCGACTCAGCAATAAAGTTTGGCATTGACCCTAAGGTAGCCATGATAAGTTACAGCACGGGCAGTTCGGGGGTTGGTGCCGATGTAGAAAAAGTAGCAAAAGCAACCAAACTCGCGCAAGCAAAACGACCTGATTTGATCATCGATGGACCGCTGCAATATGATGCCGCCATTATGGAAAATGTTGCCAAGAAAAAAGCGCCTAACAGCCCTGTTGCGGGTAAAGCCAATGTCTTCATTTTTCCTGATTTAAATACCGGTAATACCACCTACAAAGCGGTACAACGTTCTGCACACTTAGTCAGTATTGGGCCAATGTTACAAGGCATGCGAAAACCGGTTAACGACCTTTCCCGTGGTGCTTTAGTCGATGATATCGTCTATACAATTGCCTTAACAGCCATTCAAGCAAAAGTATAGTTTACTCAGCTAAAAGGTTAGTTTATTAACCTTTTAGCTTATATTTTTATTGGCTTGAGACTGCTTTTATATACAGTTGACTATTTTAATAACTATTTATAATTCAATCAATTTTTAGCCACTAGACAAAAAACAACCAGCTAAAATTAACCTTTAAAAACATAAAGATAACCATTAAAGCAATAGTTACCCACAATGATACCCACAGCTTTTGTGGATATCATTAATAACTACTGATGAGGATTTAACAGGTTAACCAGCAAGAATACATTAACTTTTCCACGTTTGATGCTGTTTTTATAAATAACAAGTTATTATTGCCATAAAATACAATAAAATCTAAATAAACATCATATTATTTATCTATTATCAAGCGATGGGGAGTCGCGAGACAAGATCAAGTAAACTTGCTTTATCTTATTAATATCTGCTGTTCATTGCTAAAGCAAGGCATTGACGATACTTAATCTGTTTAAGATAACTATCCTTGCTTTAACAATTAGCCAGTAAACGCTATAGTGACCTTTTTCCTAATGGTCACGTTCAATGAGCACTCTTACCCTCAAATTACTTGAAGAAACGTTTGCTATTCATAGTTTAGCCAGCGATATCGAAATACCAAAAGCTGTGTTTGATGCGCCAATCTTTTTTATTGCAAAAACCTATGAAGAAACATCCATTGTATTACCTCAAAGTATCAACATTGTGAGTGATGAGGTTGAAAAAGACTGGCAAGCACTTGAAGTTGTCGGCCCATTGGATTTTACGCTAACGGGTATTCTATCGAAAATATCAACAATTTTAGCCAAAGAAAAAATCAGTATTTTTGCTATATCTACTTTTGATACTGATTATATTTTAGTAAAATCAAATAATGTATCTCTTGCAACCACTGCATTGATATCTAACGATTACCAAATAATTTAGTTTTAGGGATGTTCATGACCACTATTTACGGCATAAATAATTGCGACACGGTTAAAAAAGCAACGAAATGGCTTGATAAACAAGATATTGAGTACACTTTTTTTGATTTTAAGAAACAAACATTAACGCCTGAGTTACTCAATGAATTTGTCAGCAACAGCTCTTGGGAAGTTTTACTCAATAAACGTAGTACCACTTTTAGAAACCTACCCGAAGCGATTAAGAGCAATTTAACTGATGATGTTATTTTCCAAGCAGTTTTGGCTCAACCGACCTTACTCAAAAGACCTTTAATCGCTCATAACAACGCCTTTGAAGTGGGTTTTAAAGAGCCAGTATATCAAGCACTATTTTTATCATGAGTAACTTAAAGGCAGAACATGACGTTATCATGTTAGCGAAAGACTTAATTGCCCGCCCGTCAGTAACCCCTGAAGATTTTGGTTGTCAAAAAATGATGTCAGAGCGTCTAGGCGTTTTGGGATTTAACAATGAAACCATGGTTTTCGAAGATACGACCAATCTATGGTCGAGACGCGGCACGACTGAGCCAGTATTTTGCTTTGCCGGTCACACTGATGTTGTTCCCGTAGGTAACTTAGCGCTTTGGCATACTCCCCCTTTTGAGCCAACCATTATTGATGGCATGTTGTACGGGCGCGGTGCTGCAGATATGAAAGGCAGTTTAGCCGCAATGCTAATTGCTACAGCACGCTTTGTAAATGATCATCCCGACCATAAGGGCTCAATAGCTTACCTTATTACCAGTGATGAAGAAGGGCCTTTTATCAATGGCACCACGCGTGTTATCGATACGCTTGAAGCTCGTCATGAGAAAATTAACTATTGTATTGTTGGTGAGCCAACCAGTTCAGATAGGGTCGGTGATATCGTTAAAAATGGTCGCCGGGGCTCTATCTCTGGTGAACTAATCATTCACGGTAAACAAGGCCATGTTGCCTATCCTGACCATGTAAAAAACCCTATCCATTTAGCTATGCCTGCTTTAGCCGAACTTAGTCAAATGCACTGGGATAACGGTAATGCCTATTTTCCTAAAACGAGTTTTCAGTTATCAAACATCGAATCGGGTACTGGCGCAACTAATGTTGTACCTGGTCATTTAACCGCATGGTTTAATTTACGTTTTAGTACCGAATTAAATTTTCAAAATATTATCGATAAAATTGATGCTGTCCTTATTAAACATCAATTAACCTATGAAATTAAATGGACATTTAATGGTAAGCCGTTTATTACTGAACCTGGCGCTTTGCTTGACTCTGCGGTAAAAGCTATAAAGACAGTCACCAATATTGATGCTGAATTATCAACATCTGGTGGCACTTCAGATGGCCGTTTTATTGCCCCTACGGGTGCACAAGTGATTGAACTTGGGCCGTGCAATGCCACTATTCATCAAGTCAACGAGAGTGTCAGCTGTAATGATTTAATTTTACTTACTGATATTTATTATCATACACTGGTTAATGCACTCACTGACCCAACAACCACAGCTTAACTTTAATGACTGAAATATTAACTAACAGACAATTAACTGGCCACGACAATAGCCATATTACTTGGTTAGATGACCAGACAGGAATTCATCACCAAGCGTTAACTGCATGGCAAGCTATGTCTGATGAAGCAAAGTTAGCAGGCTTTGATCTGAAAATTGCCAGTGGATATAGAAACTTCACTCGACAATTAACTATTTGGAACCGAAAGTTTTCAGGTCAGCTCGCGATTAAAGATAAGCAAGGGTCAACCCTAGATATTAATAAAATAACGGAACAAGAAATTATTCAGGCTATTTTATACTTTTCGGCACTTCCTGGGGCAAGCCGTCATCATTGGGGATGCGATATCGATATCTATGCTAAAAATTTATTAGCTGACGATGAAAAGCTACAGTTAGAACCATGGGAGTTTGCTGTTGGGGGGCCTTTTTATGCATTAAACCAATGGCTCACTCAACATGCTAGTCGCTTTGGCTTTTACTTTCCTTACGATAAATTTCGCGGTGGAGTCGCTATAGAGCCTTGGCATTTATCTTATTGGCCAATAGCGCAACATGGAGAAAGGTTATTAACTGAGAACCTGCTTAATTCGGTTCTTTTAAGCTCAGATATCTTGGGGAAAGAAGAGATTCTTCAGAACCTATCAACTATTTATCAGCAATATATTCAAAATGTTGGGAGTATTCACTATGGATAATTGGTTAGTCATCGTTATTATTATTGCAGCTTTCGCCTTAATAATTGGTAATTTTAGTGTTGTTCAACAAAATGCTAATACACCTTTACGAAAGCAAGGCTTAAATGATTTAGAAGAAACACTGCCGCGCAGTCATAACAAAGCCCATAAAATGCCAACTATCGTTTCAGCTGAACCGATAGAGTCAAAAGAAAAAAAGCGAAATAGCCATTTAAATCGATGAAATAGCCAAGCAGTCTATTTTAAGAAAGATTAAGTCTTGATAAAGACTGACTTGAACAACTACCTTTATAATTTCAAATACCATTAAGATACACTGTAGATAATTGACTTGTAAAAAAAACGCCGCTAAAAAATTTAGCGGCGTTTTATTTTAAATAAGCACGATTAAAGCAAGTTAAAAAGCATCTCTAAAAGATAAGCCTCTTTCCATTACTGGAAAAATACGTTCTAGTACTTCAACGGGTAAAGGATTACCATCAGCATCATAGATAGTTACTGAGGTCTTACCTTGTTCGTCGTTAAGTACAAATTGGTACTTAGCTTGGTCAAGATCAATAACAGGAACGTCATCTCCCCATATAACTGACCATAAGCTATTTTCAGGCTTCGCAAAATCAACAAAGTATATTTTCTTACTTTCATTAAGATCTGTTATCTCAAAGCCATAATCTGTAAAAAACAATGGCATATTTGACCAAAGCATTTCAATATCAATTTCAGCAATATATGCTGGCTCTGCTTGAGCGTTTTCACCAATAGTGACAAATTTTTGATTAGCTCGCATTAAACGGTTTTCACGTTGCTGCAATCGATATTTAAAATCAACCTGAGCAACAACCTCATTAAGCATCGCCATTTCTGCGCGTTGTTTGTCAATGATGTCCATTGTTTTACTTGCGCCGTTCTTGTCGGTACGCATGTAATCAATTAATTTAACACTTAAAGCGACACTTCGACCATGAGGTTTACTTTCAAACTGATAGTTAAAGCGCATGCTCTCACTGCTATCTACCGTTTTAAATAACCAATAACCAGAAACGTCTTCTTCATGGTACCAAGCCGACTCAAATACATTATCATCAGTACCGATAGCCGTTAACTCTACACCATCACTCGCGAGTTGCTCACGCAGTGCTTCAGTGATGAAGTCTTTCAAATCGGTATCTTCTAATATTTGGTCAAACCAAATTTTAGCGTTCATTGTACCTGGAACAACACGTGAAGATGAAGCGACAGGAAGAACCAATGAAGGCGCTCTAACATCAACATCTTGGCCAATTGGCCCTTTATTATTGATGGCGTCTGAGATAAAAAACTTTGCATTAACTTCAGGCTTATTCAAACCTGTAGGAACACCTATTTGTTTAGCTTCTTTAACTTTGGCGTATTCAAAATCGCCCATAGCGCTTTTGTTATTAACACTGCCACAACCTGTTACTGCAAGACTTAACAAGGAAAAATAAAATATACGACGATTCATTAACACTCCTGAGGATACAATCTGAATCTTTAAAAGTTGGTTCTTATATTGAACTGACCATAAAAGTTAACTTTGAAACCATTAAATGTAGATTAAATGTAGACAACGAAAACTTTAATCTGCTCTTTGAGTAAATTATCTGTATTAAGTTCCAATATTATCTATAGATTTTATTGATCAGCATATACAAGTATACTATCAGACAAATTAATGGGCACCATGGTACTTGGCTGTTTTTACAAACACAAGAATTCAACTCGAAAAATAACAAATAAATATATTCTCGCTTTAATAGCGGTTTTTATCTGCTTTAAATACGTTACAATAGCCACTTTTTTAAACTACTTAGGCTAACTATGTCTCAATATTTAGTACTCACAGCAATGGGCGCAGACAGAACAGGAAGTGTAAGTGAGCTCACTAAGCTGGCGAGTAAATGCGGCTGTAATATTATTGACAGTAGAATGGCGATATTTGGCCTAGAGTTTTCTTTGATTATGTTATTAAATGGTAGTGCGAAAGCGATTAATCAAATTGAAAATAAGTTACCTGCCGTGGCAGTCAAGCTTGAATTAACCACCATGATGAAAAGAACCTCTGGTTATAAAAAAAGAGAGTTCACCCATCATTATCAAGTTGATTATGCCGGTATCGACCAACCTGGTTTATTAAAAGCGGTGACCGCATTTTTTGCCACCCGCAATATTGACTTATCATCGTTAAAATCAGAAATTGACCCCGTCACTAATCAAATGCGCGCGACCATTTTAATAGCCTTAACCGAAGACACAAGTATTGCACAGCTAGAAAGCGACTACTTTGAACTCTGCGAACAAGTTGATGTGCAAGGCTGCATTAAAAAAGTGAATTCAAACCTTATATAAACTACATACAAGCAGGATACCCATGAAAACAATAACTGTTGGCGAAACCGCACCACTATTTACTTTACTTGATGAAAATAGCGATAAAGTCGCTTTAGCTGATTATATTGGTAAAAAACAAGTACTGGTCTATTTCTACCCTAAAGCCATGACCCCAGGCTGTACTGTGCAAGCACAAGGCCTAAGAGACAGTAAAAGCGAACTTGAACAATTAAATACAATAGTCTTTGGCATTAGTCCCGACGAACCGAAGAAGTTAGTTAAGTTTTGTCTGCGCGATGCATTAAACTTCACGTTATTGTCAGATGTTGATCACAGTGTTGCTGACGCCTTTGGCGTATGGGGATTAAAGAAGTTCATGGGAAAAGAATACGACGGCATCCACCGTTTAAGTTTTTTAATTGGCTTAGATGGCAAAATTAGCCACGTATTTAATAAATTCAAGACAAAAAACCACCATGAAGTTGTTTTAGACGTTTTAAACACTAACGACTAAAAATTAACCGTAACGGTTAGCTTATTTGTTTTAGGCTAGCCGCATAAATAGAATGCTATAATGCCTGCTCCTTTAAAATACCTTTCAGCCTATTCTTTAGATATTCAACATAAAGTACAAGCAATGATAACGGCCAAGAAGTTATCTGCCTATTTGTTGGCAAAATACCCTGTTACCCATCAAATATATAATGATAAAGCCCTACGCAGCTATGTAATGGATATTAAAAATCAGTACTTAAAGAAGTCTGAACCATTAAGCCAGATAAAGTACGACGATAAAATTCATGTTATTAATAACGCATTAGGCCTGCACACTTATGTATCAAGGGTGCAAGGCAGTAAGCTGAAAAGTAAAAATGAAATACGCATTGGCGCTTTATTTAAAAAAACGCCAGAAACATTTTTGCAAATGATCGTTGTTCACGAACTTGCCCATTTAAAAGAAAAAGATCATAACAAAAATTTCTATAAACTTTGTCAGCATATGCAAGCAGATTATCACCAAGTAGAACTAGATTTACGCATTTACTTGACCCAAGTAGAGTTATTTGGCGATATTTACAATTAAGCTTGAAGCCTATTTTAACGCAAGCTACAGTATTGAAAATATCCTTATAATAAATGCTAATGAATATTACTCATGTAAAAAAACGTATCGTTCTTACTGGCGGCCCTGGCGGCGGTAAAACCACAGCGATTGATCTTATTCGCCGTGAATTTTCAGGAAAAATAGCGACCGTCCCCGAAGCAGCAACGATGATTTTCAGTGGCGGCATTGCTCGTTCAAATAATAATCATGTACTAAAAACACAACAAACTGCTATTTTTAATTTGCAAAAACATTTAGAAGATATTCAACGAGCGACTTTTGAGCACAGTATTATTTTATGTGACCGAGGCTCTTTAGACGGCCTAGCTTATTGGCCAGGCAATGATGATGAGTTTTTCCAAGCGATGGATACCACGCTTGCTGATGAGTTGGCACGTTACGATGCGGTCATTTTTTTTGAAAGTGCAGCAAAATCAGGTGAAAGTATCAAAAGTAATAATCCCATTCGCAATGAATCAGAAAAAGCGGCTATCATTCTTGACGATAAACTACAGACTATTTGGTCACAACATCCTAATTTTAACTTAATCCACAGTGCTGAATCTTTTATCAATAAAGTTATGTTTGGTATCACGACCATTGAAGAAATTATCGAGCAGTATCAAAAAGACTCAGGGTAAAGTTTACCTTAGAGCACCTCTTTAAGCGGTACCCTGTTCAGGAAAGTCACTATTTGATGGCCAAGCATTTAAAACGGCCTTAACTAAAGTTGCTAGGGGAATAGCAAAGAATATTCCCCAGAAACCCCACATGCCGCCAAATAAAATAACAGCAACAATAATCGTTACTGGATGGAGATTTACCGCCTCTGAAAATAATAATGGCACAATAATATTGCCATCAATAGCTTGAATAATACCGTAAGCTATCATTACATAACCGAATTCGCTACCGGTGCCAAATTGAAATAAAGCCACCAACAAGACAGGAAAAGTGACGATAGTAGCGCCTACATATGGCACAAGTACAGACAACCCCACTAAAACACCAAGTAATACCGCATAATTTAGGCCGAGGACGATAAAGGCTATGGTCGATGCAGCACCAACAATAAGGATTTCAATCACCTTACCACGAATATAATTCATGATTTGTTGATACATCTCATCGCCTACTTTCGTCGCCATTAAACGTTCTTTAGGAAGAAATGAGGTAAAATTTGAAATTAATACTTTTTTATCTTTTAGAAAGAAGAACACCATTAACGGCACTAAAATTAAGTAAATCATCAAAGCAACAATATCAGAAATAGAATTAAGAGACGCTTTTAAGGCAACTTGTCCCCATTCAATTAACTTATCATTGACGGCAGAAATTAATGTTTCTATTTGTCCGGCATTAATTAAATCAGGATACAACTCGGGAAGCGTCAACAAATAGGTTTGTCCCTGAGACACCATTTGCGGTACTTCTTGTAATAAATTACTACTTTGTTGCCAAATAACGGGCATTAGCCCAAGAATACCGACTAAAGAAATGCCGATAAACCCCGCTACAACGATACCCACGGCAAATGTTCTTGATAAGCCAAGACGGACTAGACGATGGACAGGTAAATCTAATAAAAAAGCGATCGCAATAGCAACAAAGACCGGCATAAGTAAGTTATTAAATAAAAAGACAAAAAGAAAGGCACACAAAAGAATAACCATTAAAGTTACTGCGTTTGGATCAGAAAACTTACGTTTATACCATTGAGAAAATAATGAAACCATTTATATAACTTACCTGTTGGATGAAAGGGGTTGAGGGGCTTTACTAATAAAAAGTTCAAGGGTGTCTTTTTCAAGCCAAGACTCTTTATAGTGGTAACCTTGTTTCGTTAATAGTTTAGGAATATCCTTGATAGAGCCTTGGTCAGATATTCTCAGTAAACAAAAATCAGCATTCGACATTTTTTTTAACAATAATCGCAATTGTACTAATGGCACAGGACATTTTTCCGAACTGGCATCATATTCATAGATCATCACTACATACCACTTAAAAAATCATCAGATAACAATAATTGTCACCAATAACAGTAAACAAACCTTTTGTTTGATTATCTAATTTGCGACAATTGATTACAATGTTATTGTATTATTTATTTTGATTTGTTGGCAAATAAGTACTGAGGTGAAATGAAAGAGTTACCGATAACAGCTAGTTTAAAAGAAATTACTGCTCATAAAAAGAAACTTAATTGGGGTGATGTACCTGCTATCTATCATATGGCGGCATCTTCAATTAGTGATATGGACGGGATTTTAACGCATGGTTTTGATAGTGCCTATAAACAATTATTTGATAAACGTAATTGGAACTATGCCTTTTTAGAGGCGACGGCTGATAACGATGGCACTATTAACGTTACCCAAAAGCCAAAAATAGCCTTACGCCATTGCTATGATGAACAAAATTATGAACTTCACTGTTATCCGATAGTCAAAGGTGAACGACTCTATACACCATTATCACAAAGTGCCTTATGTCCATTTGTGCAATGGTCACCCGAAAACATGCAAATGCTATTTAGGATCAGTAGTTTAATTTCCTTTATCGTTTTTACTTTTAAAAGTGGTGATCCAGCAGATTTAGCGTTAATAAAGTACTCACATAAACGTGTGCAAGAGCTAATAGCTCAACTGAGCCAATCATTTGAAATAGTCGATGTAGTGGGTTATTCCATTGCAGATTTTTGTAAAGAGTTATATCGAGGAAAACCAAATTTCACGATAGCTGATTTACTTGATACACCGGATATAAATACGGAATAATTAATTTGCCTTATAAACGTAAGCTTAAAATAAAATCATTATTATTTACCTGCGCATTAACAACATTAGTTGCTAGCCCATACGGCTTTTCCCAAGAAAATAATAAAAATAAACTTCCTGAAATTGGCACGGCTGGATTTAGCGTTCTATCTGTTGATAAAGAACGCCAGATAGGTAACGCAATGATGCGTCATATTCGCGCTTCTCAGCCGTTGGTCAATGACCCTGTTTTAATCGAATATATTAACGATTTAGGCAACCGTTTAGTCAAGAATGCCCAAGATGTTAATTACAGCTTCGAATTTTTTATCATTAGAAATAAAGAAATCAATGCCTTTGCCTTTTTTGGGGGCCATGTTGGTATTCATAGTGGCTTAATTACCCTCGCTGATACAGAGAGCGAACTAGCCTCAGTAATCGGTCATGAAATATCTCATGTAACCCAGCGTCACTTGGCCCGAAGGCTTGAGGCTCAAAGTAGAAATCAACCACTAGCCACTGCAGCATTAATTTCAGGGGTATTACTGGCATTAGTTAACCCATCTGTTGGTATGGCTGCATTAACCACAACAATGGCGGCGTCAAAACAATCAAGTATTAATTTTACCCGTGGCAATGAGCAAGAAGCCGACCGTGTTGGCATTGCCCTACTCGCACAAAGCGGTTTTGATCCGCAAGGTGCCCCCGATTTTTTTGGAAAAATGGCAGTGAAATATCGTTATACTTCAAAGCCACCAGCAATGCTATTAACTCATCCGGTGCCTGAATCTCGCATTGCCGAAGCGCGTGTCCGTGCTCATGGTTTAGAAAGTCGTCCTTCAGCTCCTAGTTTAAACTTTGCGCTCGCAAAAGCGCGTATTCAAGCGCGTTACGAATCAACGGCCCTGGAAAACATTGCAACTTTTGAAGATAGTATAAAAAAACAAAACTACACTTATAGAGCCGCTGTTGACTATGGCTTAGCTTTATCATTATTTGAAAATAAAGAGTATCAAGCGGCTAAAAAAATACTTGAAAGATTGCTCATTGAAGATAAAAACAATCTATTCTATGCAGATGCACTAACCGATGTTTATATTAAAACAAAAGAAGTAAATAAAGCGCTGACTATGCTCAGTGCCCTTAATTTATTGATGCCAAATAACCAAGTTGTTACCTTAAACTTTGCCAACGCTCTCGTTGAAAACAGTCAATATTCAGAAGCTGAAGTACTTTTACAAGACTACCTGTTAGTTAAACCAGGTAATTTTATCGCTTATGATATATTAACGACTGTCTATGAAAAACAAGATAAAAAAGCACTGATGCATGCGACAAAAGGCGAAATCTTTGCACTTTTAGGGGCATACTCTCGTGCGGTCGACGAATTGCAAACAGGGTACAATTTTACAGATAATCAACCGTTAGTCGAAAAACGTATCAAAGCACGAATATTGCAATTTCAAGATCAAGAACAAAAACTTAAAAGACTATAATCCATATTACAGAAACGTTTAGAATAGGTGCTATAACGGCCTACTCTATCGATTAACCCGTAAAATTATTTAATTTTAGCACCCATTGAGATCTAACCATGTTAACGATTTATCATAACCCTCGCTGTTCTAAAAGCCGCCAAACCTTGGCGTTGATTGAAGAAAACAACCAAGAGGTTTGCATTGTAGAGTATTTAAAAAAACCACTGGATGAAAGCACTATCCAGTCACTTTTATCACGTTTAAATGTTTCCCCTATTCAAATGATGCGCACTAAAGAAAGTGAATTTAAAGAACAAGCATTAGCTCAAGCAACTGACAAGCAACTCATTGAAGCTATGGTGAACACCCCAAAACTTATTGAGCGACCAATTGTTACTACGCAAACGAAAGCCATCATTGGCCGACCTCCTGAAAACGTTTTAACACTCTTTTAATTTCAATTTAAAATTTAATTCAACAAGTTAGTGAAACAATTTGCTAACCAGCAGGATACCTTTCATGACCAAGCCACAAAGATTTTCAACATCAACATTTAAAAAAATAACCTTAATTGGCTATTTTTCTTTATTATTTTTTATGCCGCTTTGGCTAATCTATTTAAACCCTTCACAAGGTTTGTCGCCGATATTAAGCTTATGCTTATTCACAGTACCACTGTTATTTCCTCTAAAAGGTTTGCTGGCAGGTAATCCTTATACCTATGCTTGGTCGAGCTTTGTCGTTATGATTTATTTCCTACACAGTTTAACCACGCTGTGGGTATCTCCAGCAGATGTAGTTTGGGCATCATTAGAGCTTATATTTGCAACAATGATGTTTATTGGTGGCAGTTATTACGCGAAATATAGAGGTCAAGAACTAGGCTTGAGTATTAGAAAAGCTAAAGATAAAGCGTAACGCTTCAATAAGACTTTTATAACGTAACCACCATTATAGTTAAGGGCTGAAAATGAAAAACATTCTGCATATATTACTGCTAATACCTATTTTATTTGCTTGTAACAATAATGGTGAGGTCACTAAAATTATCACCGTCGACGATGAAGTGAAAATTTCTCAGGCGGTCGAATTAGTTTTACTCGCTCCCTCGAGTAAGGTGACTGACATTATTTGGACGCAGACGACTGGCGAGCCAGTGGTGTTCTTGGCCTACACCAGCAAGGTTATCGCTTTCACACCTAACACCGCAGGCGCATATAGTTTTAATGTTTCATTTACACTAGAAGATGGTAGCAGAGAGTCACTTAACCACTCTCTTAGTGTAACCAATGAACAAGGAGAGATTTCTGCGCGTCTGGGTCATGCTGCTCTAGAAGGTAGTAAAGTGTCATTGCGCGCTTCGTTAACAAATAAGCTTTTAAGCGATAGTTTAGTTTGGCAACAAACTGCCGGTCCAGAGGTCAATTTTACGGCTGAAAATACCCAGGGTGATTATGCAGTATTCTTTAATGCGCCGGAAGTTACTAGGGATACGGTAGTAGAATTCACCGTATCCTCAGGGAGCTATTCTGACAAAGTAGCGGTACTTATTGAAAATGCTGAACCTGTCCCAACTTCAGATAATACCGCTTATACTGAGCGTTTAGCACGGGTATTCCCCTTTGTTGCAAACTCGTCTTATGCCGATGTACTCGTCGATTGTGTTTATAGTAATAAAATTAACTTTGCGCGAACATGTGCATTTAATACCTTACCATTAATTGCACATGATACGACCACACCAACGGTTGATGACATAATGGACCGAGTGATCGTTTCTCATTATTGGATGGGAAAAAGATTTCGAGAATTCCTTGAAAATTATGACCCCTACAATGATTTCAAAAATTTACTAAGAGCAAATACTGCCATTGTAATTTCTTATGACATTAGACCCTCATATTACTGGGTGGTCAGTGGCGCGATTCACTTAGATGCTAATTATTTTTGGTTGACCCCTGATGAGCGAGATACCATAAATCAAGCACCTGACTATAGAGCGTCCTTTGGTGGAGATCTTAATTTTGCTATGCCTTGGCGTTATGTAAAAAATAATAATTACACCACTACTTTTATATCTGAAAATGACCGGGTTACTCGCCAACCTAACGATGTTTTATACAGTTTAACGTCTTTGATGTACCACGAACTTGCCCATGCCAACGACATTTTCCCGAGCACTAGTTGGTCAGCTTTAAACCCAGACCAAACAATATTATCAGCCGCACAACAGATAGCAGATAATAGTGGCTTTAAATCTGATCAGCTAAACAACACCCTTCCCTTACTGGGTGAGGAAATGTACGCCTTAGCTCAGGTACGTTTTCAGGGGGTTGACGCATCAAAAACACAAAACGCTTATCAACCCAGCGATATTAAAACGTTTTTTAGTGGCGAAGCTGCGCCTCAGTTTTATAATTACTCAAGTATTCGCGAAGATTACGCTATGCTTTTTGATGGTTTTATGATGAAAACTCGCTTTGATATTAGTCGAGATGTCGCTATAACTAACGCCCCTAAAATTGCGAATGAAAATTATATCGTTAATTGGGGACAGCGCGGCCGTATTGGCGATGAAAATATTAAACCTCGAGTATTATATGCCGTAAGTCATATATTGCCGGAAGTAAGTGACATTGAAAACTTAGTAAATAATTTACCGAGTCCAATCATGATGAACGCTGGTGAAAGTTGGGCTAATAACTTAAATATAAGCCCCGTTAACAAAGAGCAAGCAGGATTGCAAAACGTTTCTGCTCAACCCAAAGATAGACGCTTTATTCAGTATGAGTTTTATGAAAAGCCCAGCCCTTTAAAATAAAATAGCTTTAATAAATGGGATGGTGATTTTTCGTTGTTCTCTTATTGATGCTTCGTCAAGCTCGGCTAAAGCTAAGATCAAGTGACTCATTTCACGTGATAAGTGACTCAGTAAGTATTTAGCCACTTCATCACTTAATAATAAACCTCGTTGTTGCGCTCTAAATTTTAAGGCGATTAACTTTTCTTCATCATCTAGGGGTTTGATTTGCTCTGTCATTCCCCAAGATAATCGAGAGACTAAATCGGCTAAGCCAAGTTTCAATTGTGAAACACTTTGATCTCCAGTAATAATCAAGCGTTTATTATGCTCAATAACACGGTTAAATAAATCAAAGACCGCTTGTTGCCAAAGCTTGTCCCCAGCAATTAATTGCACATCATCTAAGCAAATCAAATCAATATTTTCTAAACCATCAAGTACTTCAACCGACAACTGTTTTAATTCAGAAAAAGATAAACAAACGGATGATAGACCTAATTTCTCAGCAAAAGTACAACTGGCATGAAGTAAATGTGATTTACCAACACCTGACAAGCCGAATAAGTAAAAACTATTGACGTGCGCAGACTCTACCGAATGTTGACTGGCTTTAATAAACGACTTTAACTGCTCAGTTGCCGAATAATTAGCAATACTTTGGAAACTTGAAAACGTTTCATCATCGGGTAATTGAACTGACAAGGTTAATTGAGAAGTGACTTTCACTAGGGTTTCCAATAAAAAACAGGGACAGCACCGACCACTTTTTCGGCAAGCGGGTCATCAAAAAGGTCTAATTGCTTATTCAGCTTTAATGAAGCGAGAAAGGCTTGTCCTGAACTTTTTAAAACCAATTCAAAACGGCGATTTTTCCCCGAAGCGCTGAGTAATTTTACCGATTTAACTGATGATAATTGTTCAAGAAATCGCTCTAATTCAATAAAGCTTTTTAGTGATGATATATTGGCAACATCAATAATATAATTGTTATCAATATCACTATTTAAAGCATATTTTTGATAAATTATATCACTAATA
The DNA here is from genome assembly GCF_014077345.1 of Colwellia sp. BRX8-4. Classification (NCBI taxonomy): domain Bacteria; kingdom Pseudomonadati; phylum Pseudomonadota; class Gammaproteobacteria; order Alteromonadales; family Colwelliaceae; genus Colwellia; species Colwellia sp. BRX8-4. The sequence continues at coordinate 21,598 of NZ_JACGVS010000015.1, read as the reverse complement.
AGAGAAAGCGCAGTTTTTAATAACTGGTCAGGAGCGTCACCGTAGCTGATTTCACCAAAGATTTGTCCGGTGATTGTATCGCGATTGTAGCCTTGGGCATCGGCGATAAAACTCCAGTCTAGTGCGTATTGTTGACGTTCTTTTTGGCATAAAAAACAATCATCAACCTGTTCATCACTTTCTTGTTGAGGTAATAAACTACTGTTTGATAAACGAATAATTATTATAGATTCTGGATTATAGCGCAGTGATGCCATTTGTACTTGTTTGGCAAAGCGTCCCCAAACATCAAAAGTAGAGATGGTATTTACATCGGTTAAGTCCATTAAGGGCATTAAAATAGGTAAGCCCCTTAACGCTGAAAATTGTTCGACACTATTAGGTAAATTGTAACTCACTTGTGGTGTTGCATTATTGGAAAAAGACGAGTGGCTTGCATTAGAAATAGTCGTACGGCGTAAACCATTCTCTTCAACGAGCCACAATAAAATTTGTGGCCGTAAACTTCCCCAAATTGGGGCGTTGGCATCTTCAAACAACTGATTAATTTTGCTTTCGTCAAAAGTAACTAAAAGCTCAGTCTGCTCAGCATTACGTTGATAACGGTATTTTACAACATAGCCACTGACATTTCTAAGGCCACTTTTTATGGTTGAGTTGGACAACAGCGCTTGTTGTCCCCCCACTTTAAGCACCACCGCGCTCATTGCTTGTTGCAAGGCGAGCTTTCGCTCTGAGTCGGTTTGTGAGTTAACGATAACCTTTGCGTTGTATAAGTTTTTAACTTCAACAGCCAAAGCGGTCATTGAAGCAAAGAAATTACTTAAAACAACAACTAATACAATAAGATATCTAAGCATATTTTTTAAGTTGATTATTTTTATGTATAAGATCTTATCATAGTGTTAATCATTTTAAACACTAATAAAAAATAATTTATTATAAAGATTTTCACCACGCCATTGCGCTGGTAGAATGCGCCATTAAAGTTCTTATGCTAATTAATTGAGGTTTCCCCCGTGAGCGAACAAAAACAGTCTCTAAGCTATAAAGATGCTGGCGTTGATATAGATGCAGGTAACGCCCTAGTAGAAAACATTAAAGGTGCAGTAAAACGTACAACTCGTCCTGAAGTGATGAGTGGCTTAGGTGGTTTTGGCTCAGTATGCCAATTACCAACCGGTTATAAAGAACCTGTAATGGTTGCGGGAACAGATGGCGTAGGTACAAAACTACGCTTAGCAATTGATTTAAACAAGCACGATACCGTAGGTATTGATTTAGTGGCTATGTGTGTCAATGATTTAATCGTTCAGGGTGCTGAACCTTTGTTCTTTTTAGATTATTACGCGACAGACAAACTTGATGTAGATGTTGCTTCGGCAGTTGTTGCTGGTATTGCTGATGGTTGTGTATTATCAAACTGTGCTTTAGTTGGCGGCGAAACCGCTGAAATGCCAGGTATGTATCACAAGGGTGATTACGACATCGCTGGTTTTTGTGTCGGTATCGCTGAAAAATCCCGTTTAATTGACGGTACAAAAGTAGCATCAGGCGACCAATTAATTGCCTTAGCTTCTTCTGGCGCGCATTCAAACGGCTTTTCATTAATTCGTAAAGTATTAGAAGTTAATAAGACTGATACCAACGAATTATTAAATGGTAAGTCAATCGGTGATCATTTAATTGAGCCGACTAAAATTTATGTTAAATCTGTTTTAGAATTACATAAGCAAGTTGACATCCATGCCTTATCACATATCACTGGCGGTGGTTTTTGGGAAAATATTCCTCGTGTATTACCAGAAAGCGCTCAAGCCATTATTGACGGTAACAGCTGGGAGTGGCCAGCGATCTTTAACTGGTTGCAAGATAATGGCAACATTACTACCCACGAAATGTACCGTACCTTCAACTGCGGTGTTGGGATGATCATTGTTGTACCTGCTGCTGACCTTGCAAAAAGTATTGAAATTTTATCGGCTCACGGTGAGAATGCATGGCACATTGGTGAAATCGCTGATATGCAAGCAGGCGCTGAACAAGTTGTGATTAATAAAGGTTAATTCTATGCCATCAAGTAACATGCAAGACAATAATTTAACCAGCAATATTGTTGTGCTAATCTCTGGTGGCGGCACTAATTTACAGGCGATTATAGACGCCTGTAAAGCTGCAGATTATCCAGGAAAAGTGGTTGGGGTTATTTCAAATAAAGCCGATGTATTCGGCTTAACTCGCGCTAAAAACGCTGGCATAGCCCATTGCGTACTTTCTCATAAAGATTTTAGCAGTAGAGAAATTTACGACCAAGCGTTGATCAAGCAAATTGATTTATACCAAGCTGATGTTGTTGTTCTGGCTGGTTTTATGAGAATATTAACACCTGAGTTTGTGCAACACTACCAAGGTAAGTTAATCAATATTCATCCCTCTTTATTACCTAAGTATCAAGGTCTACATACCCATCAACGGGCGATTGATGCCGGTGATACTGACCATGGTGTTAGTGTACATTATGTTACAGAAGAACTTGATGGTGGCCCAGTAATATTACAAGCGAAAGTACCTATTTTTGCCGGTGATACCGCTGAGGAACTTGCGCTAAGAGTTCACGAACAGGAACATAGAATTTATCCCTTAGTGGTAAAATGGTGTTGTAATCAGCGCATTTCTATGCACAATGATACTGTACTTTTTGAAGGTAAAGCGCTCCCTGCTTCTGGCTATGCGAGTGAATAAATAAAATATTAAATGATAGGTAATTAAATGCTGAATAAATTATGTTGTATTGCTCTAGTATTAGCCTCACAGAGTAGTTTAGTTTTCGCCAATGAAGCAAAAACCACTCAAGCAGAGCAACATGTTATTCAGCCTTTTACTGCTAAATATAATTTGATACGTTCTGCTGATATTTTAGGTAGTGCGACAAGAACGTTAGAATACTTAACACCTGAACAAGCTAAATATAGTTATAAAACAGATATTGAATGGTTAATATTTTCAGATAACCGTCAAGAAGTATCACTCGTTAAACTCGATCACCATAAGGTGACACCTCAGCAATATAATTTCCAACGAGACGGCACCGGACCTGATAAAGAATATGCTTGGCAGTTCAATATTCAGAATAATATTGCGAAGAACCTCAAAGACAATTCAGAGGTTAATATTGATTTTCCTGTCAATATTCAAGACTCACTCAGCTATCACTTGCAGAATCGTTTAAATTTAATTAAAAATCCTGAGCAAAAACTTTTTGTGTATCCGGTGATGAATCATTCGGGTAAAGTTAAAAATTATGTTTACCAGTATGATGGTGAAGATGAATTAATGCTGCCTTTTGGTATGATAAAAGCGGTTAGATTAAAAAGAGAAGTCATTGAAAAGAAAAAAATCACCTACGCTTGGTTCGCTCCAGAGTTAAATTACTTGTTGGTTAAAATACAACAAATAAAATCTGATGTTGAACAGTTTGATGCACAATTGACTTCACTTGAAGAACATTAATATTCAACCTTCAACACTTCTTGCCCTGAAGCAATAGACTCACCCAGACAAAATAAGTGCCACTGCCCTTTGGTCATTTTGTGCCAAGTTTCATTATCCGTTAATGGCTGAGTGGCGATAACCGTAACTACATCATTTTCTGTGGTTTCTTCGGTGAAATTAATAACTACTTCAGCATCAATCAAACTGGCTTTACCAAACGGCGCTCTACGTGTTATCCAATGTAGGTTATTTGCACAATAAGCAAATAAATACTGGCCATTGGTGATATTGACATTAAATACACCCAGCGCATTTATTTTGACACTCAACTCGGCGATAAATTTAAAGAGTACCGTTGCTGCTGGTTCTTTATCCGCAAACTTAAAATGAAGTTGGTCTAAGATCCAACAGAACGCGTGTTCGCTGTCGGTAGCGCCAACAGGAATGTGTAATTTAACAGGCAGTTCAACCTGGACATTCTTCAATTGTCCATTATGTGCATAAGTCCAATTTCTTCCCCACATTTGACGGGTAAAAGGATGAGTATTCTCCAAAGAAATACCGCCAGAGTTTGCTTGTCGAATATGACAAATAACCGCTTCACTTTTTATTGGATAATTGGTGACTAACTCGGCAATCGGTGATTGTGAACTTGGTAAAGGGTCTTTAAAACTTCGACAGCCTTTACCCTCATAAAAAGTAATGCCCCAACCATCCTTATGCGGCCCAGTATTTCCACCACGCTGCATTAAACCACTAAAGCTAAAGCAAATGTCAGTGGGGACGTTCGCACTCATTGCCAGTAATTCACACATAAATTAATTTCCGAATAGATAATTAACGTTATTATCCTATAAATAAGGTTACAACGATAAATATATTTGTAATTTATTGTACATAGATTTAAGCTAAATACATGGTCAGACCTCTTTATTTTTATCTTTAGGTTTTTATTTTTTAAAAGGAAAATTAATGGAACAATTTACATGGTTCATTTATGCCGTTATTTTAACCGGCTTCATGGCATACACCCGTGCCGCGCTCTCAACTTTTACCTTAAGTTTTGCCGCATTAATGGCGGTAGGTACTATCTTTGATGCACTGTCATTTTTCAGTTGGATAATATTTGCAATCATTGCATTGCCCTTGAATATATCTGACTTTAGAAAACAGTATATTACTCACCCTTTACTAAAAATGTTCAGATCTATCATGCCGCAAATGTCGAGAACTGAGCAAGAGGCTATCGACGCTGGTACTACATGGTTTGAAGCAGAGCTATTTCGTGGTAACCCTGATTGGAAAAAACTGCATAACTATGAAACACCCCGCTTAAGCGTTGAAGAGCAAAGTTTCTTAAATGGTCCCGTAGAAGAAGTTTGTAAAATGACCAATGATTGGCAAACGACTCATGTCGATGCTGATTTATCACCAGAAGTTTGGCAGTTTTTGAAAGATAATAAATTCTTCGCAATGATTATCAAAAAGAAATATGGCGGCTTAGAGTTTTGTGCCTATGCACAGTCACGAGTTTTACAAAAATTATCAGGGGTGAGTGCCGTACTAGCAAGCACCGTTGGAGTTCCTAATTCTTTAGGCCCAGGTGAATTATTACAACTTTATGGCACAAAAGAGCAGCAAGACCATTACCTTCCTCGTTTAGCGGTTGGTGATGAAATTCCCTGCTTTGCGTTGACTAGTCCGGAAGCCGGTTCAGATGCTGGTGCGATCCCCGATGAAGGCATTATTTGTCACGGTGAGTTTGAAGGTAAAGAAGTGCTTGGTATGAGATTAACTTGGGACAAACGTTACATTACGCTAGCGCCCATTGCCACAGTACTAGGTTTGGCTTTTAAACTAAAAGACCCTGACCATTTACTGGGTGAAACGGTTGATTTAGGCATTACCTGTGCATTGATCCCTACAGACTTAGAGGGTGTTATCACTGGCCGTCGTCATTTCCCACTTAATGTTCCTTTTCAAAATGGTCCAACACAAGGTAATGGTGTCTTTGTGCCGCTTGACTATATTATTGGTGGCGCAGAAATGGCAGGTCAGGGCTGGCGCATGCTTATGGAGTGTTTGTCTGTTGGGCGTGCTATTACACTTCCTTCTAATAGTGCTGGTGGTATAAAGTCACTTGCACTTGCTACAGGTGCTTACAGTAGAATTCGTCGTCAGTTCAAGATCCCTATCGGTAAAATGGAAGGTATTGAAGAACCCCTTGCTCGCATTGGTGGCAATGCTTATTTAATGGATGCGGTAACTACCATGTCTACAGGTGCTATCGATTTAGGTGAGAAACCTTCGGTAATTTCAGCCATTATCAAATATCATTTAACTGAAAAAATGCGTATTTGTGTTAACGATGCAATGGACATTCACGGCGGTAAAGGTATTTGTATGGGCGAAGGTAACTACCTTGCTCGTGCCTATCAAGGTGCTCCGATTGCAATAACCGTTGAAGGCGCAAATATTCTGACACGTAGTTTAATTATTTACGGACAGGGAGCTATTCGTTGTCATCCTTACGTTTTAGCGGAGTTAGCCGCAGCAAACCAAACTGATGATGTTATTGCATTAAAAGAATTCGATCACGCCTTGTTTGGCCATATTGGCTTTGCCATTAGCAATGTTGTCCGCAGCCTTTGGTTTTCATTAACTGGCGCTAGAATTTTAAAGGCACCTTTTCGAGACGAAACCTCTCGTTACTATCAGTTGCTCACTCGCTTTAGTAGTAACTTAGCTATGCTATCAGATATATCGATGCTGACACTGGGTGGCGATTTGAAGCGCAAAGAGAGAATTTCGGCGCGTTTAGGTGATGTACTTAGCCATTTGTATTTGTCTTCGGCAACCTTAAAGCGTTTTAACGACGAAGGTCGTCAGCAAGATGACCTACCGCTTGTACAATGGGCACTTGAAGATAGCTTGTATGAAACACAGCAAGCTATTGACGCGTTGATCAGTAACTTTCCTAATAAGATAGTGGCACTGTTTCTAAGAGCTATGATCTTTCCAGTGGGTAAATGGTTGAAAAAACCTTCTGATATTACTGACCATAAAGTTGCACAGATATTACAAACACCTGGTAAAGCTCGAGAACGCTTAGGACAAGGTCAATATTTAAGCCGAGATCCAGAAAATGTTTTAGGTCAACTTGAGCAAACGTTAGATGACATTATTGCTTGTGAACCAATATTTAAGAAGGTTTGTCAGGCTATTGGTGAAGATCTGCCTTTTTATGCCCTCGATGAAGTTGCTAAAAAAGGCTTAGCCGTTAATGTTATTAACGCTGTAGAAGCCGAGTTGTTATGCAAGGCTGAATTGGGCAGAAAAGTCGCTATCAATGTAGATGACTTTGACTCTGACGAATTAAGAGCACAGTCCGCTAGTCATTAATTTATCAACACGCCATAGAAATCGCCTACAAGGATGTAGGTTTCAATGTGTTTAAAGCCGTATTATCATCATAAATGAGCCCAGCAAACGTGTTGGACTCATTTTTTTTATCGTTAATGTCTTCACAAACTTTATAATTCTAGCGCCCACCTATTACTTTTTGTAACAAAAAATGCTGATAATTTTCCTGCCTAGATTGAAATACCATTAAAAATAAGTTAACTTTATGTTAACTAAAATTATACGACAAAATAATATGTTTTCTACTAAGGAAAGCCCCACTGTAAAAAGACGGAGCAAAGGTGAACAAACACGTTTACTGATATTACAATCAGCCATTGAAGTATTAGCAAAAAATGGAATAAAAGGCACGACTCATCGAGCCATAGCGAGTCATGCAAATATTCAACTCTCTCTTACCACCTATTATTTTAAAGATATACAAGAGTTAGTTCATCAAGCATTTACCTTGTGTTCTTCACAAATCACCACAAAAACAAGCTTAGCTTGGCAGCCTGCCGTTGAACTACTCGCCAATGTAAATAAAACAAGTTTACGTAAAATAAGTGAAAAAGAAAATTTACGTAATAAACTTGCCATAATGGCGACCCAATACTTAGTAAAAAGAATAATAGACTCACCCGTAGAGCTCGCTGTTCAACAATTACTCTTTACCGAAGTACGCGTAAACCGTAAATTAGCCCCTTTAGCTGAGATACACCGTGCGGCCTCGTTAAAACCCATTATTAAGTTATGCGAATTTTTTAATGCTCATGACCCACATATCGATGCTGATATTATTGCGACGGTTTTTACGCAAATAGAATACCGCAATATCAATGTGCCTGTTGAGCAATTAGATACTGATAACATTCAAGCCATCGTTAGCCGAGTCATTGGTTATGCAATGAACTTAAAAAGTTTAGCACTTACCTCTTAAAAGATAATTATCTGATTGTTTTGTAGATGAGCTGTAAATGTTGTAAATTTGTTTCTATATCTGGTCGTACCAATAAAGCTATAAGACTCAATAACAACAATAAGGTTTAAATATGCCCTACCAAGCATTACTCACAAAACACAGTCAGTATTTTGATACTAATGTCACTCGAGATATTTCATGGCGTAAACAGCAACTACAAGCTATAAAAAAACTTGTTATTGAAAACGAAAAAGATATTTTACAGGCTTTACAAGATGACCTTGCAAAACCGACTCTAGAAGCTTGGATCACTGAAATATCATACATAACCAGTGATGTTGACCACACGTGCAAACACCTCAATAAATGGGCTAAACCAAGGGGCGTTAGTACCCCAATTGTGGTACAACCGGGGAAATCATTTATTAAACCCGAGCCACAAGGCACTGTATTAATTATTGGCGCGTGGAATTATCCTTTACAATTAGTATTGGCCCCTTTAATTGCCGTTATTGCTGCCGGTAATTGTGCCATCATCAAGCCTTCAGAGCTTGCTCCTGCTATTTCTGCACTTATTGGCCAACTTATTCCTAAGTATTTAGATAATAACGCCGTTAGTGTGGTTGAAGGCGGTGTTACAGAAACAACCGCATTACTTACCTTAAACTTTGATCACATTATGTATACTGGCAATGGTCAAGTCGCTCGTATTGTCATGGCCGCAGCCGCAAAGCACTTAACGCCAGTGACATTAGAGCTTGGCGGCAAAAGTCCTGTTTACGTCGATGAAAGTGCAGATTTAACAATAACAGCACAGCGTATTGCATGGGGCAAGTGGATGAATGCAGGGCAAACCTGCATAGCGCCTGATTATCTATTAGTAAAAGAAAACCTAGTTGAGCCATTAACACTAGCGTTGAAAGCTCAAATAACCGCTATGTTTGGTGAAAACCCAAAAAATAGCGACAGCTATGGCCGTATAATTAACCAGCGCCATTGTCAGCGTATAGCCACTTATTTTAACGATGGTAAAATTATGGTTGGCGGTGAAAGCGATATTGAAAGCTGCTATATCGCGCCAACTATTATCATTAATCCCGCTTTAGATAGTCCTTTAATGACAGAAGAAATTTTTGGCGCCATTTTACCTATCGTCACTATTGAAGATTTTGATCAAGCAAAATCATTTGTCAAACAAAGAGAAAAACCACTTTCTGCTTATATCTTTAGCCGTAACAACGAGCAAGTAGCACAATGGGTAAATGAAATAAGTTCGGGGAGTCAATGTATTAACGATGTAATCATGTTTAATGCAGTACCTGACTTACCTTTTGGTGGCACTGGCCCTAGCGGTATTGGCCAATATAGTGGCAAAGCCGGTTTTGATAATTTTAGTCATCTAAAGTCAGTACTCAAACGCCCTTTTATTAAAGATATCCCGGTACGCTTCGCACCTTATTCAAAATGGAAACTTAAATTCTTACGTTTCATCCGATAAAAATCTCCCTAAATGTTTCTCAGAGGATGAAATATCTTACATCCTCTGCCACCATTTTTAATCTATCTACTCACTAAAGATAATAAAAAAAAACGCTTTTATCTGCTCGTATCTAGTTTAGCTAGCTGGTTTAATTACCCGAATTAGATGATAGTGTGAATAGACATGACTAATTAGATTTTCAGACACTAAATGAGATTGAAGAATTTTTCTTATATTCACTAATGCCACTTTGAAGACCTAAGGTTTTAGTACCATAACGACAGCTGATGGACAGTAAGCGGTCATAAATTGAGAGTAGAATCACTATACCTAGCGGTCACAATGAGCCTGAAGCAGACCTCCAAAGGTGCCATTCGTATTATGCCACTCATTAACGGTTATGAGTCCAGTTGTAGTGGCTAATGATAAGTACCCTGTTTTAGTATTAATAAGTGATCCCATAACTTTCTCTTAGTCGTTGGTAAGGTAATTGGTACTTATGTAAATGTTGATAAAAAAAAATGCGAACAGCTTGTGTTTACTGGGGTATCGCAAAATTCACATTAAAATTAACAGCTACATATACAGTTACATTAGCCGCAGCTTAAACCGTGTCATTGGTAGAAAATTAACCAAGTGTCACAAAGTACCAAGTAAGCCGTAATTTTTGCAACTCAACTTAATGATCCTATTATCATTTTTATCGCGTTGTGACTCAATGCGACAAATTTTCACACTTAGGTTATTTTAAGCTAAGCACAGTCATTCCCGAGGTATCTGATCGAGTTCTAGGCTTTACGTTTGTGTTTTAGCTTTAATTTTTGCTTTAAATAACGGGCCTCGATAAGCCCATCCGAGGATGGTAATTATTTAGCTAACAAGTCCATAAATTGCATTTCAGACAAGACTTCCTTATCAAGCAAAGCCTTCGCTACAGCGTCAATATGCTGCCAATGCTGCTCTACTAATTGTGAGGTTTTTAAGGTCGCGTCTTTCACCCATTGCTGAATCAGTTTTTCGGTGTGTACTTGAAAATATGTATCTCCGCCCCATTCTTGCAATGCGGTCACGTCCATATTATAGCTATCGGGATGCATACCATATTTTGCAATAGCCGACCAAGCCGACCACATGGCATTTTTTAAATCGCTACTGGCGCCAGTATCTAACCCTTCATCACCAAATTTCTTAACCTGAGCTGCTCGACCTGCTAATGCTACACAAGTACGAGAAAACCAAAATTCCTTGGTATAATCTATATGCTGATCTGTACTGTATGCCACCATTCCCAATGATTGTTCTCGTGGTACGACACTAATTTGCTCAATAATTCGTTCTGGCATTAAAAATTTAGAAATAACCGCATGCCCCGCTTCATGATAAGCGGTTTCTGCTAGCGTTTTTTCACAAGAGTCCAGTGAGCGCTTAGCACCATATTTCAGAATATTAACTTCTTCAACTAAAGTACTTTGATCTATTTTACGATTCCCTTCGCTCAATGCACGTAATACGGATTCTCGGTGAATCTTTTCTAGATCAGCACCACTTAAACCGGCCGTCAACGAGACGATTAATTCCACGTTGATAGCGTCGTCATAGCCCTCATAACGTAAAAATTTATTGATAAACCAACGACGGGCATCTTTATCTAAAAAGGGTACATGTACATGTAAGTCGAGTCTTCCTGAGCGCAATAAAGCATCATCAAGTTTTTCTAATCGGTTAGTGGCGGCAACAATAAAGACAGGTGCACTGGCTTGATTAAAACCATCAATTTCGTTAAGTAGCTGATTTATCAAAGCATCAGCTTTAGGACCGGCATCACCTCGTTTAGGCAGCGCATCAATTTCGTCAATAAATAAAATACACGGTGCATATTTACGCACCCGTTGAAATAAAGGTTTTATAAAACTACCCGATAACAATTCATTGCCAGAGCAAGTAACCATAGGTAAACCGGCTTCACTTGCTAATGCGCGAACTAATGTGGTTTTTCCGGTACCAGGCGGACCAAAAAGCACCATACCTTTAGGTGGTGAAACGCCAGCTTGGCTGAGCTGTTCACTATGACGGAGAATATTAATAGTTTCTTTTAGTCGGGCTTTAATGGTGTCATGACCGGCAATATCAGCAAATTGGATCTCTGGCATATCCAGCACAATCCCCCCACTTTCACCAACATCTTCTATGTGTAGCAATCGCTCACGACTTGGTTTAGAAAAGGTGAGCGTTAAAGTTTTGTCAGTTAAATGACAAGATGACTCTAAGAATAAAACTTCGTGACGAATTTTTAACGCTTGAATTTGTGCTTCGCAGGTTTCATTCCTAAGCAAGGTAGCGATATCATTATCGAGCACTATAGATACCTGGTTAAACTCTGTTTGTGGGTTTAATCGAACAAAGTCTGTTATCGGATCAAGTACTTTTCCGGTTATATTAGCTTTAATATCACGAATATCAAAAAATGGCGCAAAAGTTGTTAGTAACACTCTAACAGTATTGTCGTTAACCGGTTGAAATTGGATCTGACTTTTTTCATTGAAGTGTTTAAGATCAATCGCGAGTTGTTTTTCTACTACCTGTGTTAGCTCTGCTACACCAAGTGTTTTAAATAAAACAATACTACCTTGCGATAATCTAGACAGTAATTCAGCGGGAATAGCTTTTACTTCTCTACCCTGTTCAATTTTTATTTCGCTACGCAACTGTGTGATCATCGCCCCACGCGCTTGTTCGGGGTTGTTCTTAATACTGCTAAGATAATCTGGCTTGTTATAAACCGCACTGCCTAAATTAGAAGTAAACACGACAATCGTTTGCCTAAAATCAATATCTTCTTGTGAGTATTCGTCGGTAATAAAACCGGCAGATAACATACGTAATAACGCTAACAATACCTGTATGTGAGCTTTTTCAAATTCGTCAAACACTATCACAGATTTAGGGTGTTTTTTGACAAAAGCAGTGAGATCACCGGGTGCAGAATCATCGTAAGTTTTCTTTGCTCCTACCAAGCCAAAACTTTCGTTACTATTAGTATATTGAGTCATATCAAACACTTTACATTGATAGTCATCTTTTAGGTGGTGAGCAAAACGCTCAGCTAAGAAGGTTTTGCCACAAGCTGGAGGCCCCGCAAAAAAGAACAAGCCTTGTGGTCGGCTTTGTTGAGGTTGCCATAATCCTTTAACCATACTATCGATTAAATATTCTATAACGTGCTCTTGACCATAAACTTCGGCCTGCAAGGTTTTTTTAAGTTGTTCAAGCGCTTTAAGGTTATCACGATAATCAGAAGGAGCATCCGGTAAACTAAACAACTCAATATCATTTATCCAGCTATCGCTTGCTGCTATGGGTTTAATTTTATCAAGTAGTGATGAAACCTGTGAAGAAAAAGGTATAACAGGGTGTTTCATCATCTCTTTTATTACCCCTTGTCGTAAATTACTTCGGTTTTTATCCGTTAACAGCTCAACAGTAGGGGCTACCGGTAACAACATGTTATTAAATTTTTTATATATTTCGTTTTTATTATCTATTGAAAAAGGTATAAGGCACTGGAAAGCAGATAAAATGTGTTCACGATTTATCTTGTCACTCTTTTCGTTGAGTGAGATATATTTGGTAAAAAAAAGTAATGTTCTCACGAGGTTCTTCCCTGTTCGTGTATATCAAGCATAATTAATGCTATCACGAACTGGGGGGTTTAACAGTACTTGCCTGCTATCCGGCGATAAACTTTGTTAATGAGGGGGAGAATCATATACTTTAAGTTAGTGCTGTTATTTTTATTAGTAAAATGAAATACTTATTGTACATCTGGTATTCCTCAAAGGAATTCACCATTTTGTTGTCACTAATGGCATAACTTTATTATTGAAAGGATTCATTTATGAATTTAAAAAAAACTTACTCTGATCTTCTAGCCGATATCGCAGAACAACATGAAGATTGGTCTGCGACCTCAGAATCTCCCTTCACCATCTCTCGCCAAGCTGAAGAAAAAGTGCGACCACTGTCAATCTCTGTATTTGGTAGTGAAAGTAAAGCCCACTTATTTTTTAACTTATATAACGATAATGCACTATCTGAATTAGCTAAGAAATTTTTACGCGTTCAAAATAAAGATAAAATTCAAACGAATGATGAAGAGTCAGGCTTGGTTATTATTATTGATTCTGATGGTTTTGCCGTGGTTTACGATGCAACCAAAACCAATATTGAAGATTTTACACCACAATTTGAAAACATTGCTGAAACAGCTGATGCTCTATTAATGACGGTTGTGGCTGACGCGTACCAAACAGTTGAAAATGCTGATGTTCCTTCAATAGAAAACACTCAAACGGAACAAGTTGAAAAACCGTCAATAGAACATGTACTTAAACAATATTTTACCGAAAAGGATTATAAATACAAATACCAAGAAGATAAACAACGGTTTGTTTTAGGCTTTAACACAGAACATTACCTAGACGATAACGGTGATCCTAGTTTTAATGTTGTGCTTGATTATTCAGACAAAGGGCTATTGCGCTTTTTAACGCCTTTTTTGTATAAATTTGATTTAAATAAAACCCAATACAGTTTAATTGCTTCGGCGGTTGCATGGTTTCAATTTAGATACAAATTTTTGTCAATGTCACTTGATCCTAGCGATGGTGAACTAAGAATTTCTATTGATATTCCTCTAGCAGACGGTGTTTTACACAAAAGCCAAGTTCATAGAATTATGTCTTTCATTTTACAATTTACCGAAGACAGCTATCAAGAATTATTTTCTTTGATGTTAAGTGAGCCCAATGAAAGCGAGAAAAAGCTCAAAGAGATAATTGCTAACTATAAGCAAGAAATAGAAACAGGCCGTTGGTTAAAATCACTTGAAGATAAGATGCAAGGGATAACTGAAGCACAAAAACAAGCTATTGAGAATATTCTAAATCAAAGTGAAAGTTCGACGGGCAAAGGTGGAATATAATGACGAGCATTCCCAAAAAAAACACCTTTCATATGTTCAAGCGGGCGCTGTTTAATCCTGTTGGTGAATTAATATATCTAACACTATTTTTTGGTGCTGTTACCTTTGCTTTTTTCTGGTTGACGATAAAGTGGCAACTGTTACCTACATCGCTCCTACAGCCTTATTTAACCCAAGAGAGTACTGGTCTTTTTGATGCGCTTGGTGGATGGGCGTTAGGTTTTGCCGGGGCATTGGTTGCTATTCGTATCGCCGGTGTCGCAAAAAAAATTCAAGAGAATGATTCTATACGAGAGCACGTTAACCTTTGGGAAAAACATGTCGACCGTATTTCAGAGTTAAACTCAAAATTAACCCGCTCTATTACTGATACTAAAAGAGCTTGTGCCGCGGTATTACTATATACCAAGGAAGTGAGCAGAGTAAATAATACACTGACGCTAAATAATGCTTTTACGTCGATAATAAAGCAAACAAAAAAACCTGAAGACATAGCAGATCAACTTCAAAAGACGCTTGAAGAAAAGCTTGAAATACTGATAGAAACTATTGAAGAGGCTTTTAAAGATTCCGTCTATCGTTCTGTATTAGGCCTTATTTCAAAGACTAATCCATGTTCTGATAAATCAAGGATCCGTGATGAAGATTTTGCCTCACGATATTTTCAAGACCAAGCAACACGAGAAGATTTGATCAATATAGTCAGTAAAGACACCGAGTTTTTTAATATATTAGAGATTATTAGTAGTCTAGGTGCAAAAAACTTTGGTATAGGCTTGATGGAATTACGTGCTATGCCATTGTTTGAGCACTTCTATAAAGATCTTATGCGTATTACATCTTTTCAGAAAGAGGATAGTAAACAAGATAACAACCATCTTGAAATAGCTGATGCTGCTTGGATATTACTTGGTTTATTGCTTTCTAGAAATAAACCAGATAATTCATATATTAGCCAAAATGATGGTTTTGTGATTCTGGCTTTAATTCTTGGTTCTCTTCCTACGGAAGAGGTCATAAAAACGTATCTAGATACGAAAAAGCCCGAAGTATTTGACGATTACTCTGCCGAAGGTCGAGCCTTTATGCAAAGGGAGATTAGCGAATTGGCAAAGCGCTTATTTTACGTAAAAGCGGAAGAGTTATCAGAAATCAGTAGCTTGATAGAAAAATGTAATAACAATTTAAGCTATTTAGATGTAATGACAAAAAGTACAGGGGTGAGCTCAGAACAGAATAAAGCTAAATTGATAGATGAAAATAGCGATCTAAAAGGTACAGCATCAACACTTGACAGCTTCGAGCAGTCAAAAGACAAAAGAATCCCAACAAATACGAAAAGTTCATCGGCAGACAGTAAGAGTAATGACTCAAAAGACAGCAACTCTTCAGAAAAACAATAATTAAAATACATTATTTTAGAGGTCTTATTTAAAATGAATAATACAGCCAACCATTGGGTTGGCTGTATTTCTTTAGAACACATATTTAAAATCCGCAAAAATACTAAAAACCTAGTTCAGGGTTAGGTTTTAGCTAAACTTTCAGTTTAAGCTCAGGTTAAAAAAAGATTATCTAACCCTAAATGATAGGTCATGGTGGATAACACTATTTGACTAAAAAATAGCGTAGAAAATCCAACGATTACTAAAACACTTGCATAACCTTTTCAGCCCACATGCTCTTGGGGCTATGGAAGCAGATAAAAAGTTGATGCGTTTATGAATAATATCTTTATCACTTGCATGCTTGACCTGTTCCGATAATGCGGCATATATTTGAATGGTATTTTTTACTTGTATTACACTAGCACCATTTTCAATGGCATATAAATCACAAGTTGGCTCGCAATCTAATGCAAAAATCATCGCGTAATTTATCTTTATTAATAACCCACACTTTACTAAACCATTGCACAATTAACTTACGTAAATTATCACGATGTAAGCCGTGCCATCTTTCATAGGCAACAATGACCGCTATGTCGGAGCAGAAGTCATAAGGGCATCAAAGATGCTAACGACTGCTTTAAGTCTTGGAGCTGCACTTAGCAAAGCAAACTCTAACGTCAACGATGCGCACTTTTTTGACGTTAGCTTTTGGTGAGGGCAAAGCTACCAGTGATCATTGTTCTAAGGTCACTAGTTGCCACATTACAGACATTAGGATTCAATCTGCAACGTTAATTTGGATTAGATTTTTGCATGGATAGCGCCCTGTAAAGGGGGAAATTGTAGCTGGCTAAGGTGTGAAGCGGAGCGGTACCTGCCAACTGTAATTTGTCCCACTTGAATAGCTTATAGTTCTACCAAGCCACTTAATAAAGTAACTTGCTTTTATATTAAGTGGAACATGCTTCTATTGGTTACGAATATTAAACAAAAAAAAGCCCCGCAAATTGCGAGGCGAAAGGTTTAATTGGTTGGGGAATCAATCAAACTACGTGTTAATAAAAGTCAAAACCGATATTACACATTTAAAAAATAAAAAAATTAGCTTTTGTATTTTTTAGCAAAGCGAACTATGTTTTGGCCATTACAAACTATGTATCTAACATCACTGTAATTTTCATTAACGAAGTTAAAGCCATTAATCGCCGCATCTGCACAAATTTTTGACGCCTTATTTTTATTTGTTGTAACAAATTTATATTGTGGTTTTGTTACAACTAATTCTATTTCTGCAATTTTAGCTACTTTTTTAGGCGTTTTTGAAAACTGAATTAATGATTTACCGTTACATTGGATAATGTATTGAAGGCCACTATAGTTAATACCTAATTCTTTGGCTTTATCTTCTGCTGAAGTTAAGCCATTTTGCGCTGCAGCTAGACAAACTTGAGTTTCAGCTGAATAGTCAGTTGCGATAAACTTTACATTAGACGTTGTCGCAAATGTGTTTAAAGAAACAATGGCAGTAAGTGCTGGTATAAGTAAAGTTTTCATAAGTACCTCAGAAATTTAAAAAGTTTGGAATGCTTTAATTACCGACGAGTGTATAGAGCTAAAACTCTAATGTAAATAAATTTCGTAATAAAACCACTATTTCGTGATTTTATTTGTGTTTCGCTGTGCTTTGTTCTTTTTTTACGTCATTTAATTACAATACGGTGTTAATCTAACTATATTTAAAGGGATATTAGTAAAGGCTATCGTTTGAAAGGAAGGTTTTTAGCAGGAATTGACTTACCACCGCTTATGTATAAAGTGAAATAAAAGGGGTCAGAGTCGTTTTAAATGAACTATATTGGGGTAGTCGGTTTATGATTACTTTTGCCACACAGCTGACATCAACCTGTGAAGGCTTTAAGTTGATTTGGATTAGATTTTGTATTGGTAACGCTCAAAATCGGCTGCGTTGCACGACTTGTTAGCCCGATAGACTTAAAAAATATCATTTCTTTTATAAAACACTGGTTTTTGTTTACTTATTTTGAAAGATATGGGGACAGGTTTGGTTTTCGGGTCCATAAAATTTATGGCTGTCATTGCTTGTATGTGTAAATGAGGCTGAGAGGTGTTCCCCGAATTGCCTATCTTTGCGATTTCTTGCCCGATTTTAACGCTATCTCCTTCAGCTACTAATAAGCTGTTATATTGAAGATGCGCCATTAGTATAAATATATCAGTTTCTGTTTTAATGACCACATGATTACCCGCAATATTTTGTCGATCGGTCTCACCTATCTTTTGATCTGGAAGTGAATTTTCAATTGATACGATCACTCCATCGACGGGAGAAAAAAGAGATTTACCAAACGTCTTATATTTCTGTAAGTCAGTTATTTGTTCAAATGGTAGCTTTCCATCTTCAGGAGCCAAAATATCCATAGCGTATTTTTGCGACCCTACAAAATGGTGATGGTTTATTAACGGACTATTGCCACCATGAAAAACATACCAATCGCCTTTGAATGGAGGAATCAGTACAATACTATTAGTAGATTTTACCGGAAAATATATTATGGCGAGCTGATAAATTAAAAAAATCAAAAATATGGAAAGGGTAACATTGAGCGACTTACCTATTTGTTTCCGAGGCACCCAATCCAAAAGACAGAGTGTAACCACTGAACCCCATATCATGACTGTGATGACAGTAAAATCAGTAGACGAAAATTGAATCGGTATAACTGCTGTGTAAATACAATAGCCAATAATAATCCAAGTCGCATTCCTTAGAAAACCCTGACGAAGGTAAATGCCCGATCCTTGCCCTCTATATGAAAAACCCCAATCAACCTGTTTTTTTACAAGAGAAACAATAAACGTCACTATCATGGTTATTGCAGATAAGAGCAGGAATACAAATAAGTAGTTCATTAGCATTCCTGATAGCGTAGAAAACGCTAATAGAACAACCGGTAAACACAATACAATCAGTCTAAATTTTTTCATCCCATCTCCTTATGGCAGTGATTTCGTGGTCAACAGCTTATTATGGATACTTCTCAGTAATGTCAGCCCCATAACCTTAATTTAATTCGGAGTAATATCCCACAATTTCAATCCTTTAGATACTAAAAGTGTTTGGTTTTTGTAAGTGCTTGGATATTACTGAGACTCCTTAGTAATATGACAGGAATGATTCATTAGAAAATATATCGCTAAATTTATAACTGTAATGTCCGCTGTGAGCACAAAGTGATCGTTAATACTTTTCAGTCTCGACAATTTCTCAGCGAGCATCAACCCGTTGACTAAAGATAGATTTGGTTCGAAAATATCATCTACTGAAGGTGTTGATTCTAATGGTCCTACTTGTCGAGATAACCTCATTTGTAATGTCTATTCACATAGCGTTTTCTAGTAATCGCTGGATAAATAAAGAGCGACGACTATTATTCGCAGTTTAACCAGTTCGTGTGCCAA
Organism: Colwellia sp. BRX8-4; assembly: GCF_014077345.1. Classification (NCBI taxonomy): domain Bacteria; kingdom Pseudomonadati; phylum Pseudomonadota; class Gammaproteobacteria; order Alteromonadales; family Colwelliaceae; genus Colwellia; species Colwellia sp. BRX8-4. The sequence continues at coordinate 2,450 of NZ_JACGVS010000015.1, read as the reverse complement.
TAAAAATACAAGCCCAACAGATAGTCGTTCTAATGTATCCCATCTAATGATGAAAAGTAAAATAGCAACAGCCACGGTAACTTCAGAGATACGACAGTTAAAATACTTCTCGATGACATGAAGTTGCCATAATGAAGATAAAGGGTTATCGCTATTTAGAGGTCTTTAGAGGTCATTTAAAATGATAAAACCTTTTACAGAAAACTGTAAAAGGTTTTATTGGTGGTTATCTTAACAGTCAGTGTTTATAAAAATGACAACAACTCTTCGTCTAACTGCATTAACGTTTTAGGGTCTGCCATCATGGTGATTGCTAACGATTTAGTTCTTGGCAACATGCGCTCAAAATAAAACTCTGCGGTTTTAATTTTTGCACGGTAGAAGTCTCTGTTCTCAACATCAGTTGCTAATTTTTCATAAGCCGCCTGCGCCATTTGTGCCCAGAAATAAGCCATAACGATGTAACCAGAATACATTAAATAGTCAACCGAAGCAGATCCGACCACATCGCGGTTTTTCTTTGCTTTTAATGACAAACTTAACGTGTTTTTCTGCCAGCCGGCAACAGCTTTGCTCAATGGCCAAATAAATTGATTCATCTGACGTTTATGAGGGTTACTTGAAATCATGCTTTTTTCTTTACAAAAGCCTAAGACTTCCATGGTAAAGTGTTTTAAATACTTACCGCGATTTAATAAGATTTTACGTCCTAATAAATCAAGTGCTTGGATACCCGTTGTTCCTTCATACAAAGTAGCTATACGTGTATCACGAACAATTTGCTCCATACCCCACTCTTTGATAAAGCCATGACCACCAAATATTTGTAAGCCATGATTTGCACTTTCTGAACCTAGTTCAGTGAGGAATGCTTTTAGAATTGGCGTAATAAAACCTAAACGGTTATCAGCTTTACGGCGTTGCTTATCATCTTTCAACATTTGGATGTCGTCAACTATCTTCGCCGTATAATAAATCATAGCACGGCCACCTTCAGTGATCGCTTTTTGCGTCATTAGCATTTTACGAACATCAGGGTGAACAATAATTGGGTCAGCAACTAATTCAGGTTTTTTAGCACCGGTAAGTGAACGCATCGACAATCGTTCTTTTGCGTAAATTAACGAGTTTTGATAAGCAAGTTCTGCAGCACAGATACCTTGTAAAGCGGTACCAACACGTGCGGTATTCATAAAGGTGAACATACATTCTAAACCTTTATTTTCTTTACCGATAAGTACGCCTTTTGCACCATCAAAATTTAAAACAGCGGTAGCTGAACCTTTGATACCCATTTTATCTTCAATAGAGCCACAAACAACATTGTTACTTTCGCCAATGTTACCTTGTTCATCAACTTGCATCTTAGGAACAATAAATAATGAGATACCACGCGTACCTTTTGGCGCATTGGGTAATCTTGCTAAAACGATATGAACTATGTTTTCAGTTAAGTCATGCTCACCAGCTGAAATAAATATTTTAGTACCACTAATACTAAATGTACCATCATCGTTTAACTCAGCTTTTGTTTTAACTTGACCTAAATCTGTACCACATTGTGGTTCAGTTAAACACATAGTGCCGGTCCAAGTACCTTCGGTAAGCTTAGTTAAGTAAAGCTGCTTCTGTTCTTCAGTACCGTGTAACTGTACCGTATCCATAGCACCGTGGCTTAGACCAGGATACATAGCCCACGACCAGTTTGCCGTACCCATCATCTCTGACTTTACCATGCCTAGCGAAGCAGGAAGCCCTTGGCCACCATGTTCAACAGGGTGAGACAAACTCTGCCAACCACCGTCAACATATTTCTGATAAGCTTCTTTAAAGCCTGTAGGCGTGGTTACTTTACCATTATCAAAAGTACAGCCTTCTTTATCGCCACTTTGATTTATTGGTAATAATTCATTTTCACAGAATTTTGCACACTCTTGGAATATCGCATCAACCAAGTCAGGTGTCGCTTCTTCAAATTCTGGATACTGCTTATAATGGTCATAATAATTAAAGACATCTTCAAATAAAAACTTCATGTCTGTGATCGGTGCTTTATAACTGAGCATGTATCTCTCCAGTGCTTTTTAAACTATTTATTTAACTTCTTTCGAATATAACAGAAAACCAACTGGTCATACCACTGTTTTTTGCTAATAAATATTTATATATTTGTAAATAGAACTTAAGTGTAGAAGACAACTGAATTTATTGAAGGGAATAAGTGTGTGCAATTTTAATTAATAATAAAAATTTAAGCTTTTCTATATAAGAAATAAATAGCATATTAACAATAATATTAGCTCTGTAGCTTGTATTTTAAGCCGTGATAACAACAATCGCTGCAACAGGCTGCTTCGCATATAGGAAGGAAATCAAATTGAACGGTTATATGTTTAGTCATTTGTTTTATAGAATTTGAGGTCTTGAGGTCTTGAGGTCTTGAGGTCTTG